>JBEGWF010000051.1:0-18693 GCA_041177965.1 Verrucomicrobiota bacterium
CCCGTGTTGATCATGAACAGCGCCGGGCTGTGGTTGTTCGACTCGGTGTGGCAGGAGTGCAGGAAGGCCATCTTGTCGACCTGCCGGGACAGGTGCGGGAAGAGGTCGCTGACCCAGGTGCCGCTCTGCCCGTGCTGGGCCCAGGCGAAGGGGCTTTTCATCAGGGGACCGACCGATTCGGTGAAGAATCCGGTCTTCTTGTCGAAGCCCGGCAGCTCCTGTCCGTGCCGGCGGATCAGTTCGGGCTTGTAGTCCCAGGTGTCCACCTGGCTAGGCCCTCCGTTCATGAAGAGCCAGATCACCGACTTGGCCCGGGTCTTGAGTTGCGGTGGACGCGGAGCGAGGGGATCGACCGAAGGGGCCGCCAGCGCCCGCGGCACCAGCAGGCGGCCCTCGTCGAGCAGCCCGGCCAGGGCCAGCAGTCCGGCACCATGGCCCGCGCGGCGGAAGAGATCGCGGCGGGATAGAGGGTGGTTGAAGGCGGGATGGGCGTTCATGGCGAGGGGAGGGGCTTCGGTCGGAGGCCGGGAATGGGGACCGGGAAGACGGGGTTCTCGTGGACCTGGTCGCGGAGGATC
The DNA here is from genome assembly GCA_041177965.1 of Verrucomicrobiota bacterium. GTDB lineage: Bacteria > Verrucomicrobiota > Verrucomicrobiia > Limisphaerales > UBA9464 > SXXZ01. The sequence continues at coordinate 579 of JBEGWF010000051.1, forward strand.
GCCTCGGCTCGGGCGACGAGGTCCGGACGGCGGGCGGCCAGATCGGTCCGTTCGTTGGGATCGGCCTTCAGGTCGTAGAGTTCCCAGGCTCCGGGCTGGCTCGTCTTGAGCCGTTGGCGAACCACCTTGAAATCGTCCATGCGCACGGCGACCTGGCCTCCGTATTCGGGGAAGACCCACACCATCGGCCGATGTCGTGCCGAGGACTTCCGGCCGGTGAGTTGGGGCCAGAGGCTCTGGCCATCCAGCCCCCGGGGCGTCTTCAATCCGGCCGCCTCGCAGAGCGTGGGGAACCAGTCGGCGAAATAGCTGGGGCGATCCTCGACCGAACCGGCCGGGATGCGGCCGGGCAGACGCGCGATGAGCGGGACCCGGAGCCCACCCTCGTACACCGACCCCTTGAATCCGCGCAGTCCGGCCGTGCTGTTGAAGAAGGTCGAGTCCACACCGCCCGTGCCGAAGCGCGGGTTCTTGCCCGCCGGATGAGTGGTGCCGTTGTCGCTGGTGAACACCACCAGCGTGCGCTCGGACAGCCCGGCTGAGTCGAGCGCCTGCAATACCCGGCCCACATGGTCGTCCAAATCGGAGATCATCGCCGCATAGGCCGCCCGAGGTCGCGGATGGGGCAGGTAGCCGTTCTGGCCCCGGTAGGGCTCGTCGTCCCAAGAGGCCGGGAACCGATCGACCGAGGCCTTGGGGGGATGCATCGCCACGTGGGGTTCGACGAAGGCCAGGTAGAGGAAGAACCGGTCGTTGCGATGCTCGGCGATGAAGCGCTCGGCCTCGTCCACCATCCGGGTCGGGGCGTAGTGCTCGGCGGTCTGGGCTTCCAGGCGCACCTCGCCCGAAGGCTGGGGCCTGTGACCCGGGACGGGATGGGCGTTGAGGGGGATCCGTTCCGCATTCCGCCACAGGTACGATGGATAGTAGCTGTGGGCCAACGCCTGACAGTTGTAGCCGAAGAACAGGTCGAAGCCTTGGGCGTTGGGATCGCCCGTGCTGCCCACGGGGCCCAAACCCCACTTGCCGATGGCGCCCGTGACATACCCGGATTTCCTGAAGACCTGGGCCAGGGTGAGGGCGCGCGGGCTCAGGGGATACTGACCCTCGGTGAACTGGGGAAAGGCCGTCTGGGCCTGGAGGTTGCCGCGGATCTCCGCATGGCCCAGATGACGGCCGGTGAGCAACACGCACCGGGAGGGGGCGCACACCGGAGCGCCGCTGTAATGGCGGGTGAAGCGCATGCCCTGGGAGGCCAACCGATCGAGGTGGGGCGTCGGGATCTTCTGTTGGCCGTAGCAGCCCAGTTCTCCCCAGCCGAGGTCGTCGGCGAGGATGAACACGACGTTGAGGGGGGCGCCTTTGGAGGCGGCTCGCACGGGGCCGGCCCACGCGGCCGGGGCCCAAGACATCATCACGGCCACGAGCGCCGCCAACCACCCGAGGCCTACACGCTCCCGGGGGGCTCCGGCATGGGGATCTCCGGCATGGGGATCTCCGGCATGGGGATCAGTCCACATGGATCACCTCGTTCAGGCTCAGCAGAGCTTGCAGCAAGTCGGTGGCGGCCAACCCGTCGGGCCGGGGGGTGCCCGACCGTCGGTATCGATCCGTCTGGCGCGACAGGAATTCCAGGGAGGCCTGGGCCTCCGCGGCGGTCGGAGGTCGTTGCAGGGCCTGTTGGTAGGCCCTGGGAACCCAGTGCGCCGGGTCGGCCGCCCCCTCGGTGGCCCGCCTGGCCCACAGAGCGGCCCATTGCCGCACCTGGGGATTGTTCATGAGCCACAAGGCCTGGGGAGCCACCGTGGTCGCCGGACGGGTTCCCTGACTGACCAGCGGTTCGGGCGCATCGAACACCTGCATGGCCGGGATGAGTTGGCTGCGCTTGACCGTGAAGTAGATGCTCCGACGGCGGCTGGATTCGTCGAGGGTGCCGGGGCCGAATGGAGTCGCATCGAGCGCCCCCGTGATCCAGAGCAGGGTGTCGCGGATGGACTCGGCCTCCAGTCGGTGGGGGACATGCCGCGAGAGCAGGGTGTTGTTCGGGTCCCGCTGCGTCTTGGCCTCCGAGCGCGCCGACGACTGGCGATACGTCTGGCTGGTCATCATCGACCGGTGGAGGGGCTTGAGGCGCCAACCGCCGCGGATGAGTTCACCGGCCAGCCAATCGAGCAGTTCCGGGTGCGAGGGGGGACTGCCCTGGGCCCCGAAATCATTGGGCGTGGCGACGAGCCCTTGGCCGAAATGGTGTTGCCACAGGCGGTTGACGATGACCCGTGCCAGGAGATGGCCCGCGCCCTCTGCCGGGTCGGTCATCCAGAGGGCCAGCGATCGGCGTCGGCCCGAATACGGGGCTCCGGTCGGGGGTTGCCAGCGCCACTGGGATTCCGCATCCGGGGTTTTCAGCAGGACCCGCAAAAACCCCTGGGTGGCGACCCCGCGTTTCTGCTCGGTGCTGCCCCGATGGAGGAAGTGCGTCTCGGGCAGGAAGTCTCCGCCCTGGGTGTGCATGCGGAGGGCGGGAAAGCCCTCGCCGCACGTCAAGACCTGGGTCAGGGCCGGCTTGGGGCGTGTCTTGGCGTGATCCTCGACCCGGGCATGGATTTGGCGCCATCCCTCATCGGAGGTCTTCCACCAGTCCCTGAGGGTGGTGCGTTCGGCGGCCGACAGCGAGGCCGTACCGTGGGCCGGGTTGTGGATGCGTTCCAGCAGGCTGGCGACTCCGGCCGGAACCCCTTCCGAGTCGAAGGGAGCCGCGGTCATGGAGGTCACCGACAGGCGGGGGCGGCCGATGTGGTGGCGCGTATTGACGCGGAACTCCAAATCGACGGTCAACCGCACACCGCCGGGCATTCGGATCGGCGACTCGAAGTCGAGGATCGCGGCTTGCCGAGTGCCGAACTTCGGGTCCACGGCCCATCCGGTGTGTGGGTCGTTGTCGAGCGATCCCGCGATGGACAGGTTGTCGGAGTTCTGTTGGAAGGTGGCCCGCGGCCGGACCAGGCGGACTTCCTGCCGTTCTCCACCCGAAAGCGGTTGGGCGAAGACCCGGATGCGGCTCAATCCCAGATTGCCGTTGTCGGCCCGGCCGGGGCCGCCATGGGGCAGGGAGGGATCGGAGAGGGCCTCCAGGCGCAGGGACCGCAGGTTCGCGTTCGAGGTCTGACCAGTGAAGGTGTAGGTGTCGTGATCGGCGTTCTTGCCCTCGGCCAGGAACGATCCGTCGGGCATGCCCCGGAAGGAGGCGCCCGCCTGGGATTTCCATTGCGGTGATTCCAGCAATTCCCAGTCGGCGGGAACCAGATGGGTGGCCCCGGCCTGAAGCCAGGCCTCGAAGCGGTCGGGCAGCGTGGTTTGTTCGTACCGTGTCTGTTCCGCGAGATGAAGGGCGTGTTCGGCTTCGAATGTCGCCTGTTTGCGCCGTGTCTGTTCCGGGTCGAGGTCGAGCTGCCGCTGACTGCGCACCGTGGTGGTGAAGGTGGACAGCAACCGGTAGTAATCGCGCGTGGGAATGGGGTCGAACTTGTGGTCGTGACACCGGGCGCACCCCACCGTGAGGCCGAGCATGGCCGAGGTCGTGGTCGACAGCATGTCGTCCATGGCATCGTACCGGGTGCGTTCCACCTCGTTGGCGGTGATCTGGGTGGGGAACACACCGGCCCCGAGGAATCCCGTGGCCATGAGCGCCAGCGGGTTCTCCGGCTCGAACTCGTCGCCGGCCAACTGCCACTGCACGAACTGGTCGTAGGGCATGTCGGCGTTGAGGGCCCGGATGACGAAGTCGCGGTAATGGTGGGCGCCGGGGCGATCGTAGTCGTGCTCGAAGCCCGAGCTCTCGGCGAATCGGGCCACATCCAGCCAGTGTCGGGCCCAGCGCTCGCCGTGCTCGGGCCGGGCCAACAGGCGATCGATGGCCCGTTCCCAGGCACCCGGAGCGGCATCGTGTTCCAACGCCCTCAGGTCCTCCGGAGTCGGGGGCAGCCCGGTCAGGTCGAACGAGGCACGCCGCAGGAGCGTGCGTCGGTCGGCCTCGGGGTTGATCGTAAGATTCGTTGTGGCCAATCGGGCACCGACGAAGGCATCGATCGGATGCGGGCTCGCCTGAGGTCCTGCCGGTGGCGTGACCGCGACCAGCGGTCGGAAGGGCCAGCCGGTGAAGGGTTGGGGGTTCTTGGCATCCGACGAGGATAGACTCCCACCGGGCGTCGCGCCGGCGGTGCCGCCCGATGTCGAGGCGATCAGCGGGCCGTCATAGGGGGCGCCATTGTGGATCCAATCCGACAGGGCCCGGACCGAGGCCTCGGGCAGTGGATCGGCCTTGGCGGGCATGTGCGGTTTCTCGGCGCGCGAAACCAATCGCACGAGCCGGCTGGCCGGGCCGTCGAAGAGCCTGACCGCCGAACCCTCGGCTCCGCCTTTCAGCAGGTCTTCCCGGGTGGCCAGACTGAAGTCGCCCTCGATCTTATCGCCGCCGTGGCATTTCAGGCAGTGGGTGACCAGCAACGGCCGGATGTCCCGCCGGAACTGCTCGAGTCCCCGGGTGAAGCGCTCGGCATGGTCGGCCGGGAGCGGTGGGGCTGTCGCGGCGACGCACCGCAGCGAACCCGGTGCCCACGGGCCTGGCATCAGACCGAAAACCAGGGCGAATCCGGCGGAAAACCGCGCTGTTGAAAAGGGGCCGGTCATGGGATCGGGTGATCGGCCCACTTTGGGTTCCTGTTGGCCCCGGATGCAACCCCGGCGATGGCCAAAGCGATGGTCAATCTTTGGCATCCACTTCCGTTGGGGGTTCCTGATAGCCTTCCCACCGTGATTGCTGACTATCTTGACCAGTGCCGCAGTCTTCTGGACTCGGCCGTCGCCCAGGAGGAGACCATCGCGGAGGCCGCGAACCTCTTCGCCGAGACCATCCTGGCCGGCCGCATGGTGCATTGTTTCGGCTCCGGCCACAGCCGCATCCTCGTCGAGGAAATGTGGCCTCGTTATGGTTCCTTTCCCGGGTTCAACCCCATCGTCGAACTCTCCCTGAGCTTCCACAATCTCGTGGTGGGAGCCAACGGCCAGCGCCAGGCGATGTTCCTCGAGAATGTTCACGGCCTGGCCGCCCGCATCCTGCGCAACTACGACCTGTCGCCCAAGGACACCGCCCTGGTGGCATCGTCGTCGGGCTGCAACCTGGTGCCCATCGAGATGGCCGAGGAGTTCAAGCGCCGTGGCGTGAAGGTCGTCGCCATCATCTCGAAGGCCCACAGCGAGGCCAGCCGCAGCCAGCGCCGCGATGGACGCAAGCTGCAGGACTTCGCCGACATCGTCCTCGACACCGGTGCGCCCGTGGGCGACGCGATGATCGAGGTGCCCGGACTGGAGACCCCGGTGGGTCCCGGTTCCACCATCGGCGGGTGCATGCTCATCAATGCCATCAAGGTCGAGGTCGCCGCGCTCCTCACCGAGGCGGGCAAACCGCCCACGGTTCTGACCGCTCCGGCCCTGGTGGGCAACGAGAAGGCCTCGCAGTTGTTCGAGTCGGCCTACGACGAACACGCCCGCCGACTGGCCAAGCTCTACGCCCACATCGGAGAGGCCGCGCCCGAGGCACCCGCTCCGCGGGCCCGTCGCGAGGGCCGTCCGGAGCGCTCCGACGACCGCCCGCGGGAGGAGCGGGGGCAGGGGCAGGGACGGGGGCGCGACGATCGTGGTGAACGCCCGTCGGGGCGTGGCCGGGGTGGGGAGCGTGAATCCCGCGAGCCGATGCCTGAGCGCGAGGAGCGCCCACCCCGCGAGGAATCCCGCCAGGAACCCCGGGGGCGTTCCCAGGAACGCGGAGAGCGTTTCGATCGGGGTGGAGAGTCGACCGAGTCGGTCCGCCCGTCGCGTCGGTCCGAGGAGCCCGTGGAGCGTTCCCAGCGGACTCCGGAGCCCGAGGAGGAGTTCGAATCGGCACCTGAGGCTTCCCGCGAAACGGCACCGGTCGAAGTGCCCAAGCCGGCCAACTGGGACCGGATGGACGACATCGAGCGCCGTATCTGGCTGAGGGAAAACGGTCAGGCTCCGGCTCCCGCGCCCCGCGCCGAGGGCGAGGAGCGCCGCGGCCGAGGCGATCGCGGGGATCGCGGGGATCGCGGCCGTGATCGCGGGCATCGCCGTGGCGGCCGTGGCCGTCGGCACTGAACGCCCCGGCCATGGCGGTCCTTCTGGTCGAGTGCCCCGATCAACGGGGGTTGGTGCATGCCATCAGCGGTGTGCTGCTGCGCCATGGCTGCAACGTGGTCGGCAACCAGGAGTTCGTGGACGCCGCCTCGGGGCGCTTCTTCATGCGCACCGAGTTCGAGGGACCCGAGGCCGAGGCATCGGGCTCCCGGATCGTGGAGGAGACCCTCGCCGACCTGCCTCGGGGCGCCCGGGTGCGCCTGGCCCGGCCGGGCCCCAAGCGGATCGTGGTGCTCGCCTCGCGCGAGCACCACTGCCTGGGCGACCTCCTCATCCGCCACCAGTTCGGCGGCATCAACGCCCGCATCGAGGCCGTGATCAGCAACCATGCCGTGCTCGGTGAACTGGTCGGCAAATTCGGGGTCCCGTTCCATCACGTCCCCGCCGTGGGAGAGGATCGCGAGGCCCACGAGGCGTCGGTGCGACGCATCCTCGATGGCATCGATCCGGAGTTCCTGGTGCTGGCCAAATACATGCGGGTGCTTTCCCCGGGCTTTGTGGCTCGCTACCCCTCGAGGATCATCAACATCCACCACTCCTTCCTTCCGGCCTTTGTCGGGGCCAAACCCTACCATCAGGCCTTCCAGCGCGGGGTGAAGGTGATCGGGGCCACGGCCCACATCGTGACCGACGACCTGGACGCGGGCCCCATCCTGGTTCAGCACGTGATCCCCGTGGATCACACGCATGCCGCCGAGGACCTCGTCCGCGCGGGTCGGGATGTCGAACAGTTCGCCCTGGCCCAGGCGCTTCGCCTGGTCTTCGAAGACCGGGTATTCCTCGCCGGCAATCGGACGGTCATCTTCGATTGATCGTCGCGCTCCGGGCCGTGGTGCCCGGCGGCTCCGAAACCGCGTTCCGCCCGCCCTCCCGATCCCTCCATGAACGAATGCCCCCTGCGAACCTCGGTCATCGGGAGTTATCCTTTCCCGTCCTGGCTCGAGCACGCCTCCCTGCACCTGGATCGGTTCGGACCGGACGATCGGGCGGAGTTGCAGTCCGACGCGGTGACCTGCGCGGTGAAGGACCAGTTGGCCGCCGGCCTGGATGTCATCACCGACGGGGAGCAGACCCGGCTGGACTTCAACCTGAGTTTCTACGGCCACCTGCAGGGCATCGACCTGGAATCGGCACCGCCGCGTCGTTGGGGCCCCCCCGCCCACGACCAGCGGGGCCGACATGCCGTGGTGGGCCCCTTGCAGGCACCCCGCGGGCTCGGGGCGGTGGAGGAATACCGTCGGCTGCACGCCGTGGCCCGCGATATGAACGCCCCGGCGCGGGTGACCCTCAAGGCCTCGATTCCGGGGCCCTACACGCTGTCGGGCCGGCTGTTGCCGAATGCCGATCTGGGCTACCCGGATCGATGGGCGCTCGCCGAGGCCCTGTTGCCGCTGGTGCGCCGGGAGTTGGAGGCCTTGGTGGCCGCGGGTTGCCGTGAGATCAGCGTCGATGAGCCGTCGATGAGTTGCTACGGCCATCGCGAGGATGTCCGCCGTTTCGTCGATCTCTTCAACCGCACGGTGGAAACCATTTCCGGGAAGACCCGGGTGTGCATGCACCTGTGCTTCGGGAACTACAAGGCCCGGGCGATTGGTCCGCGACAGATCGCGCCGCTCTTCCCGGCCTTCCTCGACATGCAGTGCGACGAGATGCACGTGGAGATGGCCAGCCGGGAGTTCTCGGAACTGGAGTTGATCGCCCAGGTGGCCCGTCGACGGGATGTCGCCGTCGGCGTCGTGGACGTGAAGAGCTATTACATCGAGACGCCGGAAGACATCGCGGCGCGGGTTCGGCGATGCCTCGAGCATGTGCTGGCCGATCGGCTCGTCCTGGCCCCGGACTGTGGGCTCAGCCAGACCGCCCGTTGGGCCGCCCGGCGCAAGCTCGAGGCGATGTGTGCCGGGGTGGCCCTGGTGCGCCGGACGCTTTGAAGGACGCCATGATCCGCCCGATCCAACAGGACGAGGCATTCCTGACCGACCTGGCGCGGGCCGGGGCCTCGGCGCCCGAGTCGCTGCACGTCTGGTGGCTGGGCCAGAGCGGGTTCCTCGTCCAATGGCGGGGCCATCGTCTGCTGCTCGATCCCTACCTGTCCGACTCCCTCACCCGCAAGTATGCCGCCACCGACAAGCCCCATGTGCGCATGACCGAACGGGTGATCGATCCGTCCCGGCTTTCGGGCATCGGTGTCGTCACGGCCAGCCACGCCCACACCGATCATCTTGATCCGGAAACGCTCCTGCCCCTGGTCCACGCCAATCCAGGACTCCGGTTGGTGTTTCCGGAGGCCATCCGCAGCCTCGCCGCGGCCCGTTCCGGTCTGGACGGGGAGGCACTGGTGGGTTTGGACGCCCCGAGTCCGGGCCGTCGGTCGGCTTCCGGGGTGGCGGTGACGGTGGGGGTCGGGCCTTTCCACATCGAGGCCGTGCCTTCAGCGCATGAAACCCTGGAATGCGATCCGATGGGGCGCCTGACCTGCCTCGGATTCCTGATCCGTGTGGGGTCGTGGACCCTGTATCATTCCGGCGACACCGTGCTTTTCCCGGGCATGGAGGATCGTCTCGGGAAGGCCCGGATCGACTTGGCCTTCCTGCCCATCAATGGGCGGTCGCCCGAACGCCGGGTCGCCGGCAACCTCCGGGGCGGCGAGGCTGCCGGGTTGGCCCACCGATGCGGGATGCGGTCGGTCGTCCCCTGCCACTACGGGATGTTCGAGTTCAACACGGCGTCGCCCGGGGAATTCGAGGACCATTGCCGGTCGCTGGGGCAGGCCTTCCACCGGCTCGAGGCAGGGGGGCGGATTACGTTGGTCCCCGATCCGGGCCCTTGACTCTCCGACGACCCCTCCTAGCTTGCCGCCTACATGGAGTTTGCCCTCCCCCCTCAGGAAGATCCCCCGGAAGATCAGGCACGATTGGCCGCCTTGAAGGCCTTCAGGTCCGCAGGGAAGGGGAGCTGGGGGGCGGTTCCCGACTCCGATTGGAACGATTGGAAGTGGCAGTTGAAGCACCGGGTCACCCGCATGGGTGCCCTGGAACAGCTCCTGCCCGACATGACCCGCGAAGAGCGGGCGGGGGTGCTGCTGGCCGGGGAGTCCAAGCTGGCCATGGCCATCACCCCCTATTTCTTCAACCTGATCGACGCTTCGGACGAGTCATGCCCCATCCGTCGGCAGGTCATTCCCCGCCTGGAGGAGACCCACACGGCACCCTGGGAATCCCTGGATCCGGTGGGGGAGGATTCGCATTCACCGGTTCCCGGTCTGGTCCACCGGTACCCGGACCGCGTGCTGTTCCTGGTCACGGATCGTTGCGCCGCCTACTGCCGCTATTGCACCCGGTCCCGGTTGGTCAGCAACGCCAGCGGCTACGACTTCCATCCCGAATTCGACCGGCAGATCGCCTACATCGCCGAGCATCCCGAGATCCGTGACGTGCTGCTCAGTGGCGGCGATCCGCTCCTCTTCAACGACGAGAAGCTCGAGTACCTGCTCGGGCGACTGAGGGCCATCCCGCACGTCGAATTCCTCCGGATCGGGAGCCGCGTCCCCATCTTTTTGCCCCAGCGGATCACCCCGGAGCTGTGTGCCATGCTGCGGCAATTCCATCCGCTCTTCATCAGCGTGCACACCAACCATCCCCGCGAGTTGACCACCGAGGTCCGCGAGGCGTTGGGGCGGTTGGCCGACGCGGGCGTTCCATTGGGCAACCAGTCGGTGCTGCTGCGCCACGTCAACGACGATCCGGTCGTGATGAAGGCCCTGGTCCAGAAGCTCCTGATGTGCCGGGTCCGGCCCTATTACATCTACCAGTGCGACCTGATCGCCGGCAGTTCCCACCTGCGGTCCACGGTGTCGCGCGGTCTTGAGATCATGGATGCGCTTCGGGGGCACACCACCGGTTACGCGGTTCCCCAGTATGTGATCGATGCGCCCGGAGGTGGGGGCAAGATCCCCGTGAATCCGGGGTACATCCTCCGCAAGTCGGCGACCAAGGTGATCCTCCGGAATTTCGAGGGGAAGGTGTTCGAGTACCCCGAGGCGCCCGAGGCGCCCGATACGCCCTTCGTGTCGCCCGTCTGCGATCCTTCAACGGCCCTCGGCAAGGACTGAGGCACCCACGGTTGCCCCCGACAGGGCCACCCCGCAGTCCGGGCAGTGACGGTAATCCGAGGGGTGGACGGCCTCGCAGGCCGGGCAGGAGCGCCTCGAGGACTGGTGTTTCCGGTGGATCCACAGGTTCCTGAGGTACGGAATCCAGGAGAAGGCCTGCCCTGCGATGAACACGCTGTCACGACGCTGGATGGCGTAGCTCAGCAAGATGAGCGAACCGGTCAGGCTGAGCCACCAGAAGGCCTGGGGTACCACCACCTTGCGCCGGCGCTCCGTGGCATACCACTGGACGATGAAGCGGCTGAAGAAGACCAGGTTTCCGATCCAGCCCACCACCTTCCAGGCGTGCCACTCGATCCCCAGGAAACGCCCGTCGACCCAGATCACCCCCAAGATGCCGCCCCAATCCATGGCTCCATCATGGAAAAGAAAGGTCGATTTGGCGCGGAAATTCTTTTGACTTGGTGGGGCTTTTTCCGATAGAAACACAATTCCCTGTGGCCGGGAGCCGTTCCGTCCCCGGGGGTCAACATCAACGCGGGAGGACTCCGGTCCGCATGCACCGCATCCAAAATGCCCAGCAAACGCTACAAAAAGGCCCTGTCCGTCGTGGACTCCAACAAGGCCTACCCCCTCAACTCCGCCGTTGAGGTCCTCACCAAATTCCCCAAGGCCAAGTTCAACGAGACCGTCGATCTGGCCTTCCGCCTCGGAGTCGATCCGAAGCAGTCCGACCAGATGGTCCGCGGAACCACCCCGCTGCCCCACGGCACCGGCAAGACCGTCCGCGTGCTCGTCTTCACCAAGCCGGGTGCACCGGCCGAGGCCGCCCGCGCCGCCGGTGCCGAGCATGTCGGCTTCGAGGACATGATCAAGAAGTGCGTCGATGGCTGGACCGATTTCGATGTCGCCATCGCCACCCCGGAGGCCATGACCGAGGTCCGCAAGCTCGGTAAGGTCCTCGGCCCTCGCGGCCTGATGCCCAACCCGAAGACCGGAACCGTCACCGACGACACCGGTCGTGCCGTCCGTGAGGTCAAGGCGGGTCGTGTGGAATTCAAGGTCGACAAGGCCGGCAACATCCACGTCCCCGTGGGCAAGGCCAGCTTCTCCGCCCAGCAGATCGCCGAGAACGCCCGCACGGTCGTCGAGGCCGTCTATCGGGCCCGTCCGTCCAGCGTCAAGGGTGTCTATGTGCGCAGCGTCACGCTGTCGCTCACCATGAGCCCCCCGGTCGCCGTGGAACTCAAGGAATTCGCCTCCGCCTAACCTCAACTTCCCTTACTGCAACACACCATGCGCGCAGAAAAGAAGCTCATCTCGGCGGAATATGTGGCCCGCCTCAACGCCTCTCCGTTCTTCCTGGTCGTCGACTACAAGGGTTTGACCGTCCAGAAATTCACCGAACTCCGCAAGCGCCTCATCAAGGCCGGCGGTGAGGTTCACGTGGTGAAGAACACCTTGTTCAGCATCGCCGCCAAGGAGGCCGGTCTGGCCGACCTGTCGGGCGTGCTGTCCGGCCAGGTGGCCGCCGTCACCGGCAACAAGGACATCGCGGCCGTCGCGAAGGTCATCAAGACCTTCCAGGCCGAATTCGAGAAGCCGAAACTCCAGTTCGGCGTCCTCGGCAACAAGTCCCTCTCGGCCGATGAGGTCCGGGCGATCGCCGATCTGCCGCCCCTGCCCGAGATCCAGGGCAAGATCCTCGGCCTGCTGCAGGCTCCGGCCCAGAAGTTGGCCGCGCTCATCAACACCCCGGGAACCCAGGTGGCCCGGGTCATCGGGGCCTATTCCGAGAAATCGGCCTGAGCATCGACCCGGCGGTCGTGGCCTCTCGGGGCCACCCGTCGGGTGGCTTCCTTTCCATCCTTTCCATCCTTTCGTCTTGGGCGAGGTGCCCGGGCGGACAACAACAAAACCAAAGTAAATCGTCGGTCCACGGGCCGTGGACCAATTCGGGGCGGCCGCCTCGACGACGAGACGAAAACAAAGACATACCATGGCAGACATCAACAACATCGTCGAAGAACTGAGCAAGCTCACCGTTCTCGAGGCCGCCGAGCTCGTGAAGGCCCTCGAGACCAAGTGGGGTGTGACCGCCGCCGCCCCGGTGGCCGTCGCCGCCGCCGCCCCTGCGGCGGGTGGTGCCGCCGCCCCGGCCGCCGAGGCCAAGACCACCTTCGATGTGTGGCTCGCTTCGGTTCCCGCCGACAAGAAGATCGGCGTCATCAAGGTCGTCCGCGAGGTCAAGGCCGGACTGGGCCTGGCCGAGGCCAAGACCCTGGTCGAGGGTGCTCCGAAGCTCCTGCTCGAGGGCGCCAACAAGGCCGACGCCGACGCCGCCGCCAAGAAGATCGAAGAGGCTGGCGGCAAGGTCGAGCTGAAGTAATTTTGCGGGCCGTGCGTCGGGTGCTATTCTTGGTGCCCGACGCACGGCTTTCTCACCCTCACCGCCCGACGGAGTCGACGGAAAACTCCCCGGGTTGGCGTCAAAATATTCCGTTTTCGGTCAAACCAAGGCATAGGTCACCCGTTTTGGACGGCTCGAAATAGCGAATCAGTGGGACGAGTTCCGGAGAAGTTGAAAGACCCTTCGCCGGACCTCGTCGTATTGCATTTTACGGCGAAAAGAGTCCCAAGGCAGGTGCCGCAGAAATCCCCGAGTCACGAGGTCGCAATGGCAACGAAACAATCCGAGCGAATTAACTTCGGCAAGATCAAGGAAGTCATCGCCCCCCCCAACCTGATCGAGATCCAGCTCGATTCGTATCGCGAGTTCCTTCAGTCCAACCTGTCCGCGTCCAAACGCAGGAATCTCGGGTTGCAGGCGGTCTTCACCGAGGTTTTTCCGATCGAAAGCTATGACGGCAAGACCGTCCTGGATTTCCATTCCTACGACATCCAGGAGCCGAAGATCGACTGGCTCGAATGCCTTCGCGAGGGCCTGACCTTCGGGGCGCCGCTGTACGTCACCTTCCTCCTCAAGGAGGAGAAGGGCACCAAGGAGGAGAAGGTGTTCATGGGCGAGATCCCGCTCATGACCCCCCAGGGCACCTTCGTGATCAACGGGGCCGAGCGCGTCATCGTCAGCCAGTTGCACCGTTCCCCGGGTCTCGCCTTCGAGACCACCCAACATCCCAACGGCAAGACGCTGCACAGCTTCCGCATCATTCCCGACCGCGGTTCCTGGTACGAGGCCCAGTTCGACACCAGCGACCTGCTCTACGTCTACCTCGACCGCAAGAAGCGCCGTCGCAAGTTCCTGACGACCACCTTCTTCCGGGCGCTGTTCACCCTCGCCGAGGCCCGCTTCGACGCGGATCCGAAGACCCCGCCCGACCGCTTGGGCAGCGATGGCGACATCCTGAAGCTGTTCTACTCGATCAAGGACGTCTCCGTGAAGGAGGCCGAGAAGATCGAGGAGATCCAGAATCTCGTCCTCGTGGAAGACGCCCTCGATGTCGATCGTGGCATCGTGGTGGCGCGCGCTTTCGAGCCGCTGTCCAAGGCGGTCGTCCGGCAGATCGCCGACCTCGGCGTCTCCAAGATCCGTGTCGTGGACACCTCGGTCGACGACGGCATCATCATCAAGTGCCTCAAGAAGGACCCGACCAAGAACGCCGAAGAGGCCCTGAAGGACATCTACCGTCGCCTCCGGCCTGGGGATCCCCCGACCGCCGCCAACGCCAAGGCCCTGATCAAGCGTCTGTTCTTCGATGCCAAGCGCTACGATCTCGGCCGCGTGGGTCGCTACAAGATCAACCAGAAGCTGAACTTCAAGGACAACGGCGAGGATCGCATCCTCCGCGGTCGTGACCTCCTCGAGGCCACCAAGTACCTGCTGCGCCTGAAGAAGGGGCAGGGGAGCGTCGACGACATCGACCACCTCGGCAGCCGCCGCATCCGTACCGTGGGCGAGTTGCTTGCCAACCAGTGCCGTGTGGGCCTGGCCCGCACCGAGCGCCTGGTGAAGGAGCGCATGACGCTGTTCGATCAGAGCCTCGACACGATGACGCCCCAGAAGCTCATCAACCCGAAGGCCCTGTCGGCGGTGGTCCGCGACTTCTTCGGTCGCAGCCAGCTCAGTCAGTTCATGGACCAGATCAATCCTCTGGCCGAACTGACCCACAAGCGCCGGTTGTCGGCTCTCGGGCCCGGGGGTCTCTCCCGTGACCGCGCCGGCTTCGAGGTCCGCGACGTCCATCCGTCCCACTACGGCCGTATTTGCCCGATTGAGACTCCGGAAGGTCCGAACATCGGCCTGATCGCCTCTCTGGCGACCTACGCCCGGGTCAACGACTTCGGGTTCATCGAGACCCCGTACCGCAAGGCCGAGAAGGGCCGCGTGACCGGCCAGCTCGACTACCTGACCGGTGATCGTGAAGAAGGCTTCATCATCGCCCAGGCCAACTCGCAGCTCGACGACAAGGGCAACTTCGTGGGCGACCGCGTGACCTGCCGTTGCAAGGGCGACTTCATCGACGTCGAGCCCGAGAAGGTCGACTACATGGACGTGTCGCCTAAGCAGCTCGTCTCGGTGGCCGCCGGCCTGATCCCGTTCCTGGAGCACGACGACGCGAACCGCGCGCTGATGGGTTCCAACATGCAACGCCAGGGCGTTCCGCTGCTCGTGACCGAGGCCCCACTGGTGGCCACCGGACTCGAGGGCCGTGTCGCCCAGGATTCCCGTGCGGTGATCGTCGCCGAGGAGTCCGGCAAGGTGGCCAGCGTCACCGGTAGCCAGATCATCATCACCAAGGACGGCAAGATCCCCGAGGGCAAGAAGAAGCTCAAGCACTCCCCGGAAGACGGCCTCTGGATCTATCCGGTCCGGAAGTTCATGCGCTCCAACGCGGCCACCTGCATCAACCAGAAGATCCTGGTCGCCAAGGGTGACTCGGTGAAGAAGGGCCAGGTCCTGGCCGACGGTCCGTGCACCCAGGGCGGTGAGATCGCCCTCGGCCGCAACGTGCTCGTCGCGTTCATGCCCTGGAACGGCTACAACTTCGAGGACGCGATCCTGATCTCCGAGAAGATCGTCAAGGAGGACATCTTCACCTCGATCCACATCGACGAGTTCGAGGTCGTGGCCCGCGACACCAAGTTGGGTCCCGAGGAGATCACCCGCGACATCCCCAACCTCGGCGAGGAGGCCCTCAAGAACCTGGGTCTCGACGGCGTCATCCGCGTCGGCGCCGAGGTGAAGCCGGGCGACATCCTGGTCGGCAAGATCACCCCGAAGTCGGAGACCGAACTGGCTCCCGAGGAGCGCCTGCTGCGCGCCATCTTCGGCGAGAAGGCGGCCGACGTGAAGGACACCTCCCTGAAGGTCCCCTCCGGCACCTACGGCATCGTCATGGATGTCAAGGTGTCCTCCAAGAAGGACAGCGACAAGGCCACCGGCAAGAAGGACTCCAAGGACGCTCCCCGCAAGGCGGCGAAGGAGATCGAGGACGGCTTCAAGCAACGCCGCTCGGAGCTGCTCGACCAGCTCACCGAGGCCCTCTCCAACATCCTGCTCGGCGAGAAGATCCCGCTGGATGTGCTGAACAGCGAGACCGGCGAGATCATCATCCCGGCCAACCGCAAGATCACCAAGACGCTGCTCAAGAAGCTGGCCGACGTCTACGACCGCATCGAGATCGATCCGTCGCCGATCCGCAACAAGATCAGCGAGATCATCAGCCAGTTCAAAAAGCGCTTCGACGAACTCCAGAGCCAGCACGACGAGGAGATGGACCGCGTCGAGGCCGGCGAGGAGCTCGACTCCGGCATCGTCAAGCAGGTCAAGGTCTACGTCGCCTCCAAGCGCAAGCTCTCGGTGGGTGACAAGATGGCCGGCCGCCACGGCAACAAGGGTGTCGTCGCCAAGATCGTCCCCGAGGAGGACATGCCATTCCTCGAGGACGGAACCCCGGTCGAGATCGTGCTGAACCCGCTGGGCGTGCCTTCGCGCATGAACGTCGGACAGCTGCTCGAGACCCATCTGGGTTGGGCCTGCAAACTCCTCGGCATCAAGATCGCCACCCCGGTCTTCGACGGCATCAAGGAGAAGGAGATCCGCGGCTACCTCAAGGAGGCCAAATTGCCCGAACACGGCAAGGTGCACCTCTACGACGGTCGCACCGGCGAACGCTTCGATCAGGAGATCGTCGTCGGCTACATCTACATGCTCAAGCTGGGCCACCTCGTGGCCGACAAGATCCATGCCCGCGCCGTCGGACCCTACTCGCTCGTCACCCAGCAACCGCTGGGCGGCAAGGCGCAGTACGGCGGTCAGCGCTTCGGCGAGATGGAAGTCTGGGCGATGGAAGCCTATGGCGCGGCCTTCATGCTCCAAGAGCTGTTGACCGTGAAGTCCGACGACGTCCAGGGACGCACCCGCATCTACGAGAGCATCGTCAAGGGCGACAACTCGCTCGAGGCCGGAGTTCCCGAATCCTTCAACGTCCTGGTCAAGGAGATGCAATCCCTCGGCCTCGATGTCAAAGTGGGCTATTCCAACCCCACCGACGCCCCTCAAACCGCCACGAACGCATTGGCGGCCTTCGTCTGAACCCCACGATCATCCGCTGAACGCACACGAACTATGCTGAGCTCCAAGGATACCGCCCGCGAGTTGCTGGGTCTGGACAAGGTGAACCTGGTGGACCACGTCGCGATCCAGGTCGCGTCGCCGGAAACCATCCGCTCCTGGTCGAAGGGTGAGGTCAAGAATCCCGAGACCATCAACTACCGCACGTTCAAGCCCGAGAAGGGGGGCCTCTTCTGCGAGCGCATCTTCGGTCCGGTGAAGGACTGGGAGTGCTCCTGCGGCAAGTACAAACGCATCAAGCACCGCGGAGTGGTCTGCGACCGCTGCGGCGTCGAGGTCACCCTGGCCCGCGTCCGTCGCGAGCGCATGGGCCACATCGAGTTGTCCGTGCCGGTCTCGCACATCTGGTTCTTCAAGTGCATGCCGTCCCGCATCGGCCTGATGCTCGACATGACGGCGCGTCACCTGGAGCGGGTGATCTACTACGAAGACTACCTGGTCATCGATCCCGGCAGCACCCCGCTCAAGACCCACCAACTCCTCTCGGAGCACGAGTACCGCGAGGCCCGGACCACCTACGGTCATGACGCCTTCGTGGCCAAGATGGGCGCCGAGGCGGTCCACGACGCCCTGGCCAACCTGCAGCTCGACAAGACCGTCGACGAGCTCCAGGTCGCCATGACCGAGACCAAGTCGAAGCAGAACCGCAAGAAGATCGCCAAGCGCATCAAGCTGTTCCAGGGCTTCTCCAAGTCCCAGATGCGGCCCGAGTGGATGATCCTCACGGTGCTGCCCGTCATCCCCCCCGACCTTCGCCCGCTGGTGCCGCTCGAGGGTGGCCGCTTCGCGACCTCCGATCTCAACGATCTGTATCGCCGGGTCATCAACCGGAACAACCGCCTCAAGAACCTGCTCCAGCTCAAGACTCCGGAGGTCATCATCCGGAACGAGAAGCGCATGTTGCAGGAGGCCGTCGATGCCTTGTTCGACAACGGTCGTCACGGCCGCGCGGTCACCGGTGCCGGCAATCGCGCACTCAAGTCGCTCTCCGACATGCTCAAGGGCAAGTCGGGCCGCTTCCGCCAAAACCTGCTCGGCAAGCGTGTCGATTACTCGGGCCGTTCCGTCATCGTCATCGGCCCCGAGCTCAAGCTCAACCAGTGCGGCCTGCCCAAGAAGATGGCGCTCGTACTGTTCGAGCCGTTCATCATCCGCCGCCTTAAAGAACTTGGTTACGTTCATACTGTCCGCAGTGCGAAGAA
>JBEGWF010000052.1:0-11962 GCA_041177965.1 Verrucomicrobiota bacterium
GCTGTCGTTGCCGGTACGCGGGTAGCGCAGGCCGATGATGCGGCCCTCGTCCTGGGTGAGGATCGAGGCGGCGTCACCGGTCGGTCGCAGGGCGTCCGGAAAGGTCGAGAAATCGAGCAGAGAGCCCAGATCGGGGAATTCCTGGTAATCGAGCCCGATGGCCAGTCCATTGCCGATGGGATCCCCTGCGATGCCGTTGGCCACCGTGGCTCCGACGTCCTCGGCGAATTCGGCGACATGGAGCACGTTGGTGCGGAAGGCCTGCTCCGACGGCGAGAGACGGCTGAGCACCTCGGCCGATGCGGCGAAGAGCGCCCCGCCGCCTGCCACGTAGGCGGACAGTCCCGAGGCGAGGCCCGCGGGCAGCGTGGCGAGGTCCTCCGGCCGCCAGATCACCACCCGGTATCCCGAGAGCAGGGCCGCGGAGGGCACGGTGTTGGTCTCGGCTAAATTCCAGACCTCGTAGTCGATACCAAGGGTGTCGAGGGGCTGGGTCCAGTGATCGATGCCGGGGAAGGGGAGGTTCAATTGCTCGAAGGTCGTCTCGGGCGAATACAGCAGGAGCGCCTTCGCAGGCCGGGTGGCGGTGAAGAAATAGAATCGGCCGCCGTTGTCGTTGGTCCGCACGTTGCCCGCCTCGTCGGTCCCGATCACGAAATAGCGGTACACCCGGTCGGGGACCAGTTCGGGCAGCGCAAGCTCGGGCGAGGTGCGCAGAAAGGCGTTGGTCACGGTGAAGGCGGGCCCGTCGACCGGGTTCACCACGGCCACGGCTCTCACCGGTTCGCTGGCATCGAAGCGCAGGCTGGTCCGGCCGAAGCGCTGGACGGCCCGCACCGAGTCGAGGACCGGCGGATCGAGGTCGATGAGGGCGTTCCGGGTGCGCAGCCCGGCCGGCGAGGCATCGGCGTAGGACACGGTCATCGTGTCGCCATTGGCCACCGTCAGGGCACCGGCCTTGGGCGAGGTCGCCAGCGCCACGGTCCCGGTGAAGGTGCCGCCCGTGCCGCTGCGTTGGAGGGTCAGGGTCAGGGGGGAGGTCTGGGAGGGGGAGGAAACCGTCACGGTGGCGGTGGGCTGGTTCCGGAGGTCGGTGTCCACGAGTCGGATCCGGGCCTCCGACGGTGCCGGGTAGGTCTCCTTGTCCCAGGACACCACGCCCTCGCCGGGGAAGGGGATCTGGCCGGAGACCACCAACGCGAAGTCCTGCTCGGGAGCCGCGTTGGTGGTGCCATGGACATCCTGCACCACCCGATGCGCCCGCACCCTCAGGGTCCACTCGCCGGCGGCCGGATTGCTGATGAGCACGCCCTCCACATTGTTGATCCGGTCGCCCTCCGCCGTGTCGGCCACCGATTCGCCGTCGAGGAAGGCGTTGCCCCGGAAGACCCGGCCGTCGGGCGACACCAGCTCCAGGTCGAGGTCGTTGACCAGGGCAGGGATGGCCGCGGGCAGACCGGGGACATCGGTGTAGGCGAGGGTCACCTTCAAGGCATCGTCGGAGCCCACGATGAGGCGCTTCTCCGAGACGGCACCGGTCTTCAGGCCGGTTCCCTGATCGGTGAAGTTGAAGCGGCGTTCCCCGGCGACGAGGGCCGCGACATCGCAGCGCCCCCAACCTTCGTCGGGATTGGGCACCGGAGGGGTGCCCCCGACCACCAGCATCGTGCCGGCCTCCTCGTCGTCGGTGTCCACCGGCACCTCGGCCGAGGTCATGTCCACGGCCGAATTGATCAGCGCCGCCTTCACGAGGGCCGGCGACGGGGTCAGGCCGCCCTGGGTCTCGCGATACCACTGCACGAACACCGCGCAGGCCCCGCTCACATGGGGCCCCGCCTGGGAGGTGCCGCCCTGGAAGAGATAGTTCTCGTCGATGCCCAGCCAGGCGTTGGCATCGCTGGCCAACTGGCTCTTGAGCGAGGCGATCCACGTGCCCGGGGCCGTGATGTCGGGCTTGATGCGCCCGTCTTCGGCGGGCCCGCGGCTGGAGAAGTCGGCCATGGTCTCGGCTCCCTCGGCGTAGATGGCCAGATCGAAGCGGTCGTTCTGGGAGGCACCGGTGGCGATGACATTCTTGGCCACGGCCGGTGAACCGATGGTCTGCTCGCCCGGGCCGGAATTCCCGGCACTGAACTCGAGGATGTAGGGTTGCTCGCCGGGAGTCTTCGCGTCGGCGTCGCGCACCAGGGCATCGAACTCGGCGGCGCTCAGGTCGTAGCGTCCCTGGGTGTCGTCGCCCCAGGAGTTGGAGCCCACGTAGGCCCCGCTGCGGACGGCGTCGCGCGTCATGGCCTCGAAGCTGGGAGGGGGGTAGTAGTCACCGGCCGCGTCGAACAGCCGCTGGGCCACCAGGTGGGCCCCGGGAGCGACACCGAGGCCCCACAGGTAGCCGTTGTCGTCCTTGGTGCCGATCGCGCCGTTCCCGGCCACGATGCCGGCGCAGTGGGTGCCATGGCTGTGCTCGTCGGCGGCGTCCTCGAGACCCCCATACGCGAAGAAGGCGTCGACCCGACCTTGCAGGTCCCGGTGCATCGTCTCGGCGTCACCGGTGTCGAGGCCCGAGTCGGCGACGGCCACGGTGACTCCGCGACCATCGAAGCCCAGTCGCTGGACCTCGGCGGGCTTTCCGGGAACCCCGTCGTCGCCCATCACGATCTCGGTGGCGACCTCGTCCACGAGCTTCATGCGGCCGGCCGGCTCGATCCACAGCACGGCGGGGGATCGGGCCAGGTCGAGGATGCGGCGCGGGCTCGTCAGGCCGCCGATGAAGATGCCGAACCGGGTCTCGGTGCGGTGGACCGGCCCGGTGAACTGGCGGAGTGCCGAGAGCAGCACCGCGGGCGGGGTGTGCGGGCGCAGCAGCATCCGGATGGACCGGGGATTCCCGGGTTCCGCCGCCATGGCGGTGGTCAATCGACGGTCGAGCCGCCACTCGGGTTGGTATTCGCCCAACCACCGCACGAAGGGCAGCGCCCGGATCTCCGCCGCCGAGGCGGCCTCCAGATGGCAGACGTACGCGTGGTCCGGGACGGGATGCAGGAGATCGAGACGTTTGGACCGGAGGGTTTCCCGTTGTTCGAATGAGAGCGGACCCTCCAACTGGAGCAGGAACAGACCCGACACGGGTGGCTTCCGCGCGGCCACGGCAGCTGCCCGGGACTTGGCATCGGGGGCGGGGGGAGTGGTGACGGTGGCGTTCCGGAGGCGGATGAACCGGGCGTCTTGCGCGGTGGCGTGGAGGAGGCAACCCAAGGCCACGACGAGGCCCGCAATCCATCCGCGGAGGTGCATGGAAGGGAGCCTAGACGCCGACGGGAGGCTCCACAAGGCGTCGGCCCGGTCGTGTCGGCCCTGTTGCATGACGGGGGCGCGGTCTTCGAATGGCCGATGGCGGCATGTCAATTGCTTCCCGCTCCTTCGATCCGGGTCGGACCCGCACGACCGGTGAGCGTTCCCTCGATCAGGTGTCTCCCCCAACCCTCCCATGAAACCCTTCGTCAAAGGAGACCTCGACGGTTTCTTCGCCCTGGGCCTCGATAGCCTCGTGAACCTGCTGCTGATGACGGGGTTCTGCCTGGGGTTGCTCGGTTTCTCCCCCGAACTGTACTTCGGCCGGATCCTCCCCGCCTCCGCGGTGGGCCTCGTCTTCGGCAACCTGATGTACGCCCGTCAGGCCCTGCGTCTGGCCGAACGCGAGAGGCGGGACGATGTCTGCGCACTGCCCTACGGCTTCAACCTGGTCACCGTGATCATCTACTCGCTGCTGGTGATGTACCCCGCGCAGCAGATGGCGTTGGCCCAGGGATTGCCCAAGCCCAAGGCCGACGAGATCGCGTGGTTGGCCGGGATCGCGGCCTGCGTGGGCTCCGGGTTGATCGAGTTCGCCGGTTCCTTCTTCCTGCACCACCTGAGGCGGATCACCCCGCTGGCCGCACTGCTGGCCGCACTGGCGGGCATCGGCGTGTTCTTCATCGCGATGGATTTCCTTTTCCGGGCCTGGGTCTACCCGCTGATCGGCATGGGTACGCTGGCCGTCGCTCTGGTGGTCTACTACGGGGGATACCGTTTCAAAGGAGGAATCCCGGGAGGGTTGGTCATCGTCGCGCTGGGAACCCTGGGGGCCTGGGGATTGCATTGGGCCGGATTGCCATCCCCGGCGCCGGCCTACCCGCTCGACCTGAGCCATCTCGGACTCCACCTGCCGATCCCCGCCTTCGGGGCGCTGCGGGACAGCCTGCCCTACCTGCTGCCCTTCTTCAGCATCATCCTGCCCATGGGCGTGGTGAACGTGGTGGGATCGATGCAGGTGCTCGGATCGGCCGAGGCGGCCGGCGATTGCTACGAGACGAAACCCTCGCTCCTGATCAACGGCATCGGGACCCTGATCTCGGCGGTCTTCGGTTCCCCGTATCCGACCACCCTCTACATCGGCCACCCGGGATGGAAGGCCATCGGATCGCGGGCCGGTTATTCGACGCTCAACGCGATCTTCGTGACCCTCGTCTGCCTGACCGGTTCCCTCAGCCTTCTGGCCTGGTCCATTCCGGTGGAAGCGGGCATGGCCATCCTCATCTGGATCGGCATCTCCATGGGCAGCCAGGCCATGGACGCCATCCCGAAGCGGCACATCCCGGCGGTGATCGTGGGTCTCTTTCCGGCCATCGCGGGGTATTGCGCGCTGGTCGCCAAGAACGTCATGGCCGGGGTGGGCGTCGGCACCGGCACCAACCCCTTCCGTCAGGAGTTGCTCGACTCCATCCTCAAGGCCCGGAATTTCCATGCCGAGGGCATGTTCGCCCTCGAACAGGGTTATTTCCTGAGCTGCCTGATCCTCGCGGCGGCCACCGTGTGCATCATCGACCAACGGTTCCGCCAGGCGGCCGTGTGGTTCGCCGCGGGGGCGGGTCTCGCGGCCATCGGCTTCATCCACAGCTTCGGGTTCATCACCGCCGACATCGTGGGGGTGCTGAAGCCGGGTTGGAAATGGGTCGGCGGCTACCTGGCGATGTCGGCCGTGATGCTCATGGTGCCGGTCTTCATGGAGAAGTCATCCCACGAGGCGGTTTGAGCCCTCGGCCACGGCGGGGTCGAGTTTCTCGGCGGCCACGAAGGCCCGCCACTCGGCCACCAGGGCCTGCTTCTTCTCCGGGGACAGCAGGGCGACCTCGATGCCGTTGAGGGCGATGCGGGCCAGTTCCGACCTCGTGAACCCCAGTTCCTGATCCAGCGCGAAATACTCCTCCTCGAGCCGATTGCCGAAGAAGAACGTGTCGTCGGAATTCACCGTCACCGGCACCCCGGCGTCGAAGAGCCTGCGGATGGGATGCGCGGCCATCGAATCCACGCCCTGCACGGCCAGCTTGACGTTGCTGATGGGGCACACGTCGAGGGTGATGCGTTCGCGGGCCAGGTGTCGGACGAGGTCGGGATCCTCCACCGATCGGACGCCATGCTCGATCCGCCGCACCCCGAGATTGTCGAGGACCCACCGAACGAAGGGGGCGGGCATGAATTCGCCGGCGTGCGCCTTGGTCGCCTTGCCGGCCTCGCGGGCCCGCCGCCAGACGTCGATGGTCCAGGGCTCCATGCGCCAGTATTCAGGCCCGTGCAGGTCGATGCCCGCGAGGTCGTCCCAGCCCAGGGCCGCCTCGATCAGCGGGCCGTGGACCGCGTAGTCGTTGTGGCACATCCCGGCGAAGACCCGCACCTCGAGGCCCGGAGGGGCCGCCTCCAGGATGGCCGCGACCACCTCGGGCCCGGAATCCCGGACTCCGGCCAGCCCCGGCAGGTGGAAGCTGGTCTCGACGTAGCGGGCGCCCTGTTCGGCGCAGGTCGCCAGGATGATCCGGGCCGCGTCGTGGTAGCGCTGGGCCGACTGGTAGAAGCTCATGCAGTACTCGTCGTACAGGGCCATGAACTGGTCGAAGCCCGAGTAGCGGAACCCGGGCGACCAGAACGGCGGAGGGGTCCTGAAGCGCTCGGGCTCCAGTGCCTGCAACAATTCGATGGGGGTCGAGCCCTCGAGGTGCAGGTGGGTCTCGGTCTTGGGCAGGGCCCGGACGAACCGGGTGAACTCGGGCGACGCGGTGTAGTGGGGGATGCGCATGCGGGTCGGAAAATGGTTTGGCGGAGGGTTGGCTAACTTCGGTCAACCGGATCAGGAGCGGACAGTCCACTGGTCGGATTTCGCCGCGTCCAGCGGGCCGTCAAATGGGCGGCCTGGGGCACCCCGTAGTTGAGGTTGACCACGATCTCCGGTTCGCCGCCGAGGACGACCCGGTGGTCGCGCAGCAGATTGGCCACGGCCACCGGGGAATGGATGCGGACGAGGTTCATGCCGAGGCAGATGTGCGTGCTGCCTCCGAAGGTGCCGTGGGCCTTCTTGGGGTATTCCCGGTCCATCCAGCGCGAGGGGTCGAAGCGATAGGGCTCGGCATACACCTCGTCGAGGAAGTGCGGCAGGGTCTGGAGGTGCAGCACCCGGGTGCCCGGTGGCAGTTCGAAGCCCTGGAAGGTGAAGGGTTCCGCCACGACCCTCGAGAGCACCGGGGCCGCGGGGAACATGCGCTCCATCTCCATGAGGGTGGCCTTGAGGCGGGGGAAGGCACCCATGCCCGCCATCAACCGATCCACGCGGTATCCCGACAATTCCTGCTCGAGCAGTGCGAGCCAGCCCGGATTGGCCAGCAGGTGCTGGAGGCCGCAGTTGAGCATCTTGGCGGTGTTGCCGGTGCCCGCCATCAGCAGCAGGTACGCCTCCGGGATCAGCTCCTCCGCCTCCACCGGCTCGCCCCGCTCCCGTCGGTCGTCGATCATGTCCTGGAAGCTGTCCGGATGCGTCTCGCCGGCCAATCGCCGGGTGACCACTTCCCGCAGGAATCCGAAGACGAACTCGCGGTCGGCCACGAACCCGGGTCGGGCATAGTGCGCATGGCGCGCCCCGCCCAGGATCGTGCCCGAGATGAACTCCTCCTCGAAGGCGATGAACCGGGCCAGCGCCGACGCGTCGAGATCGCAGTGCAGGACGGTCCTGCTGTTGGCCTCGGTGAGCGCCGTCATGAAGAAGTCGTGCAGCCGGACGGGTTGGTCGCAGGCCCGGGCGAAGGCGTCGTGCAGGACCCGGTCGATCACCGGCAGGTGCCGGGCGACCGCGCTCATCGCGAAGCCGTTGCGCAGATTGCGCCGCTTGCGCCGGTGGGGTTCGCCGTCCAGCTGGGTGACATGGGTCGGCCCCATGATCTCGCGGAAAGGCACCAGGGCGTCGTGGTAGGACCATTGGTCGGGGTTGCGCCAGGCGGCCTCGTTGGCCTCCATGCCGGCGATGACCACGTGGGTCTCGCCGCGGAAGGCCAGCCGGTAGATCGGTCCCAGGCGGCGGTAGGCCTGCAGGTGGTCGAACTGCTCGAGGCCGTCCCGCTCGGTCGGCAGGCCGAGGCTCGAATAATCGGGCAGACAATCCACGGGGTTTCCAGGGTTCATGGCGCTTCGGGAGTCAGGGGGTCATGGGGTCGCCGTTTTCGAGGCCTGCTCCATGGAGACCCGGATCCGTTCCTCGATGTGCTCTCCGGCGAGGATGGGTGGATGCCTCGCCACCTGTCCGGGGGGGATGCACGAGGGGATGGTCTCCACCAGCACGCCTGGGTCCGGATCGCTGAAGAAGGCGATGGACAGGCGTCCGGAGGCCGCCGACTCGGGCCGGACCTGGACGCGATGGGGGGTGGAGCGGAGCACCTCGTTCGACCAGCGGGCCAGGAGGTCGCCGGTATTGACCACCACCGTTCCCGGCACGGGGGGAGCCGGCACCCAATGGCCCGCGGTGTTCCGGACCTCTAGGCCTCCGGCGTCGTCCTGGAAGAGCAGGGTCAGGGTGCCGTAGTCGGTGTGGGCCCCCGCGCCCAGTTGGCCCGGCCTCACGTTGCGGCTGGGTGGATAGTGCAGGAACCTCAGCGTCTGGGTCTTGCCCGTGTGCCGGGCGTCGAAGAACGCCTCCGGCAACCGCAGTGCCAGCGCGAAGGCCTGCATCACCTGCGCGGCGAGGTTCCGGCATTCGGAGTAGAACGCGGTGGCCCCGATCCGGAAGTCGTCGGAAGGCCAGCGGGGATCCGAGGCGGCCATGCCCAGGGCGTTGCGCAGGGTGAAATCCTCCTTCAGGTCGGGTGGCTTCGACGGGTCGAGAGCTTCCTGGGCCAACGACTGGTATCCGAAGTTGCCGGCGGTTCGTAGGTGCCGCTGCTTGGATCCGGCGGGGAGGGCGAAGTAGTCGCGCGCCATCCGGAAGGCGCCGTCCACCGACGCCCCGCTGATCCCATGGCCGCTGAGGTACATGAAGCCCGTGTCCCGGGCCGCTTGGAAGACCGCGTCACCGACCTGTTGTCGGCCCTGGGTTCCGTTGAAGAACGGTGAGAAATCGATGACCGGAATCGTCTGGCTCATTCCGGGGAGCCCGAAGCAGGAACCGGGCCCGGTCGGAGGTGGGGCAGGGCGATTCCGGCGAGGATGAGCCCGATACCAGCCAACTGGGACGTCCGGAGCGGGTCTCCGAGCAGCAGGCTCGAAAGTCCGACGGCCACCGGAAGCTCCAGCGAGGTCAGGATGCTTCCGAGGCCGCCACCGAGACGCGGACCCGACCGCACCATGAGGAACACCGGCACCACCTGGCCGACGGCGCTGAGCAGGACCAGCCACAGCAAGGTACCGGAGCCCGCCATGGCCGGGGCGCTCAGCGACCAGCCGGCCGCCAGGGACACTCCCAGCAGGATGAGCCCCGAGACTCCCGAGAAGAAGAACGACCGGAACACCGGGGTCGATCGGTGGCCGAGGCCCGCCGAGATCATGAAAAAACCCGCGAAGCATAGGGCCGAGAGGATGGCCTGTGGTGCACCCTTCAGGCTGTCCGGGCCGCTGCTGCCCGGGAAGTCGGTGGCCAGGACCGCCCCGGCCGTCACCAGGCACACCGAGGCGATCTCCCGACCCGGGGGACGGCGTCGATGGACCACGGCGGCGAGGATCGAGGTGAACGGCACGTAGAGGAACAGCAGCGTGGCGGCCACGGGCACCGGGCCCAGTTGGTACGACCAGAACAGGAAGAGCACCACCCCGCTGCCGACAAGGCCCCCGAGGAGCATCCGCAGCCAGAAAGCCCGGTCCTCGCGGGGCCATCCGGTTCCACCTGCCCGCCAGGCCAGGCCGAAGGCCAGGGTGGCCAGGGCGTATTCCCCCACCGACACCAGCGCGAAGTTCAGTCCGGCCCGGTAGGCCAGCTTGAGCAGCGGACCGTGCAGTCCCCACATGGCCCCCACCGTGAGCATGCACAGGATGTCGGTCGGGGCGGGGCGGGGAGCGGGGGCTTTCAAGACGTTCGGGGTTCGGATCGTGGACGGCGCGACTCGATGCGATCCCGTCGGAAGCCAGATCCGTGCCGGCCGGTGTCGACAACCACCGGCGGGGCGGAGGTCATCAAGGGTGGGTCGGCCGGCCCGAGGGGCGGAACGGGGCGCGGAAGGCCTGCTCGAAGTCGTAGCCACCCCGGAAGTCTTCCCGGGAATCGGTCTCCGTCTTGGCGAGGATGCCGTGCTCCACCATGTTGAAGACGATCTCCCCGAAATCCTCCGACCGGTGGATGCCCCATTCGGCGAGGACCGTCAGCGCCATCGGGCCGTACTCCTTCAGCGCGTACTCGCGCAGGCCCTCGAGCAGTTCCTGTCCGTTGATGTGGCGGGCCCGGGTGCCGGCCTCGCGTTTCAGGGTGCGTTGGGTGTATTCCAGCCCGTCCTTCAGGAACAGGTAGGCGTCCCGATGATATCGGGCATCTGCGGCCAGCAGGTCGGCGATCGGGTCCTTGGGGCGGGGCAGTTCCATGCGGGCGACGGCTCAGGGGGTCGGTGCGGCCGTCGTGGCGGCGGAGGACGGGGCCTGCGGGGCGCCCCCGGGATGACTGGCGATCCGGATCCGACCGCCGATGCCCAGGAGCACCACCGCCGTCAGGATCCAGAGCGTCCGGACCTCTTCGGGGGTGAGGTGCTTTGCCAGGGGTTTCATGGTCGGGGCGACGGTGGTGGACGATTCCGGCCTCAGGCGACCACCACGTTGACCATCTTGCGCGGAACCACGATGACCTTCTTGATGGTCTTGCCCACGATGAAGGCCTGGGCCTTCTCGGCCTTCAAGGCGGCGGCCTCGATCTCGGCGGCGCTGGCACCCACCGGCATCCGGATCACATCGCGCAGCTTGCCGTTGACCTGCACCGGCAACTCCATGTCGGTCTCGACGAGCAGGGCCGGATCGAACGCGGGCCACGGGGCGTAGGTCAGCGAGGGCGCCGGGGTGCCCAGATGCCGATGCAACCGCTGCCACAGTTCCTCGGCCAGATGCGGGGCGAACGGCGCCAACAGCTGCAGGAACGGTCGGAGCGCGGACGCCGGGCGGTTCTCCCAGGCCATGGCCCCGTTGATGAAGACCATCATGGCCGAGATCGCCGTGTTGAACTGCAGGTGCTCCAGATCGTGGGTCACCTTTCGGATGCACTCGTGCAGCAGCTTGAGCTGGGCCGGCGTCGGGGTCTCGTCGCGGATCAGGGGTGACATCCGGATCAGTTCGAGCAATCGGGCGGCCTCGGCGGCGGAATCGGTGCCGCTGGCGAGGGTGGAGGCCTGTTCGTATTCGGTCTCGGCCTTCTCGTCCACGAAGAGTCGCCAGACACGCCCGAGGAACCGGTACACGCCCTCGACGCCCTGTGTGTTCCAAGGCTTGGTGTCCTGCAGCGGCCCCATGAACATCTCGTACAGGCGGAACGCGTCGGCCCCGTACTCGGCCAGGACGTCGTCCGGATTCACCACGTTGCCGCGCGACTTGGACATCTTCTGGCCGTCTTCGCCCAGGATCAGTCCCTGGTTGACCAGCTTGAAGAAGGGTTCGGCGGTCGAGACGAGACCCAGATCGAACAGGATCTTGTGCCAGAAGCGGGCGTACAGCAGGTGCAGCACGGCGTGTTCGGTGCCGCCGACGTACAGGTCCACGCCCGGGGTCTTTCCGCCCGACTTCATCCAATACTGCTCGACCTCCCGACCCACGAACCCCTGCGGGTTCTTCGCGTCGAGGTAGCGCAGGTAGTACCAGCAGGAGCCGGCCCACTGCGGCATGGTGTTGGTCTCGCGGACGGCTCCATCGGGCAGCTTCAGCCATTCCTGGGCCCGGGCCAGCGGAGGCTGCCCGTCGGCCGTGGGCTTGTAGTCCTCGAGCGTCGGCGGCAGCAGGGGCAGGGCGGTCTCGGGCAGCGATTCGTGGTGGAGGTTCCCCTCGGCGTCCTGGCGCCACAGGATCGGGAACGGCTCGCCCCAGTAGCGTTGGCGGCTGAAGAGCCAGTCGCGCAGCTTGAAGTTGACCGTCTTCTGACCGAGCCCCTTCAACTCGAGCCAGGCGGTGATCCGTCGCTTGGCCTCGGCGGTCGGCAGCCCGTCGAGCGAGATCTCGGCGTTGCTTGAATGGACGGCCGTGCCCTCGTCGCAGAAGCCCTGCCAGTCGGTTTTGGCATCGGGCGGTTGCACCACCTGCACCACAGGCAGTTGGAACTTCTGGGCGAACTCGAAGTCGCGCTCGTCATGGGCCGGCACGGCCATGATCGCTCCGGTGCCGTAGCTCGCGAGGACGTAGTCGGCGATCCAGATGGGGATCCTGCCCCCGGTGACAGGGTTGAGGGCGAAGGCACCGGTCCAGACGCCGGTCTTGTCCTTGGACAGTTCGGTGCGTTCGAGGTCCGACTTGGTGGCGGCGAATTCCTGGTACTGCTTCACCGCCGCGGCCTGGGCCGGCGTGGTGATGCCGGCCACGAGCCGGTGTTCGGGGGACAGCACCATGTAGGTCGCCCCGAACAGGGTGTCGGGCCGCGTGGTGAACACCCGGATCTTCTCCGATCGGCCTTCGATCTGGAAATCCACCTCGGCTCCCTCGCTGCGGCCGATCCAGT
>JBEGWF010000053.1:0-17257 GCA_041177965.1 Verrucomicrobiota bacterium
ACCCGGCGCAAACGGATCGACTCTTCGGCATCATGGCCCAGTCGTCTCCCGACTACGACGCGTCCATCCGCCTCGAGGGGGTGACCGGCGAGATCGCGCCCGCCAACCTCCATCCACGCGAAGCACTCCGGTCGTTGCTGCGGCCGGATCAGATCACACGGTACGAGGAGGATCGCGATCGGCGATTCCAGGAGGCCTCGAGGGAAATGAACGAGTTGGGCGTGCAACTGCCCCCGGACTGGGATGAATTCGAGTTCGGGCCATAATCCACCGGCTTGCGATGATAACCCGGGCGACACGGCGGCCCGCGGGCACGGGGGTCGCTTCGCGGTCGACATCCGGTCGCTGCGTGTCGATTACGGCGATTTCGTCGCCGTCGACGACCTCACGCTGGCGGTGCCCCGCGGCGAGATCCTGGGCATCGTGGGCCCCAATGGCGCGGGCAAGACGAGCAGCTTCCGGGTGCTGGCCACGCTCATGGAACCCACCCATGGCGATGTCTTCCTCGACGGTGTCGACATCGCCGAGGACACCCGCCGGGCCCGTCGGCTGATGGGCTACATGCCCGACCTGGCCCCCGTCCCCAGCGATCTCAAGGTGTGGGAGTTCCTCGACTTCTACGCGGCCGCCTACGGGCTGCGCGATGCACGAGTGCGGCGGCGGCGCGCCGACCGATGCCTGGAGACCGTGGGCCTGTCGAACCTGCGGAACAACGGTTGCCGCGAATTGTCGCGGGGGCAGACCCAGCGGGTGGTCCTGGCCAAGACCCTCCTCCACGGGCCACGGGTGCTCATCCTCGACGAGCCTGCCAGCGGCCTCGATCCCTTGGCCCGCCGGGACCTCCGCACCGCGCTGCAGACCCTGGCCGCCACCGGTGCCACCATCCTGATCAGCTCCCACATCCTCGGCGAATTGAGCGAGATGTGCACCTCCCTGTGCATCCTCGACCGGGGTCGACTGTTGGCCCACGGCAGCGTGAACGAGGTGAGGGCCCAGCTCGGCAACACGCAGCGTCGGCTCACCCTCGGTCTGCTCTCGCCCCCGTCCGAAGCCGCCGATTGGCTCGCCCGACAACCGACGATCGGTGAGCTGCGCATCGAGGCCACCCGGATCTCCTTCGAGTTCACCGGGGACGACGACGCCCAGGCGGCGCTGTTGGAGGAGTTGGTTCGGCGGAAGGTGCGCCTGAAGGCCTTCGAGGAGAGACGCTCGTCGTTGGAGGAGTTGCTCGTCGACATCGCCACCCCTCCTTCCCTGCCATGACCGCCGACACGACGGACTCCGTCCCGACCGATGTCCCCGCCTGGAGACTCTGGGAGAACCCATTGCTCCGCCGCCACGCCCGCTCCAGGCTTCGGCCCCGGGACCTGGCCCTGGGCCAATGCATCACGCTGGTGCTTTCGGCGTTCATCGTCGGCATCTCCTACTCGCTCGGCATCCGCAACGATGCCGATCCGGCCAACGCCGCCCGTTCTGCCATCATCCCGCTGCTGCTCCTGCAGGGGTTCATCCTGTTCGTCATGGGCACCGCCCAGGTCTCCGGCGGCATGATCACCGAACGGGACGAAGGCGGCGTCGACTACCAACGGCTCGTCCCCATGGCACCCCTGACCAAGGTGGTGGGATACCTCTTCGGCCTGCCCCTGCGCGAATACCTGCTGGCCGCCTCCAGCCTCCCGTTCACCGCCTGGGCCATGGCCCGGGGTCACGTCCCGGCTTCGGCATGGGCTCCTCTCTACTGGGTCGTCTTCACCACGGCGGTCACCTACCACGCCACCGGACTCCTGACGGGCACCGTCGTCCGGAACCGCCGATGGGCGTTCCTCATCTCGATCGGGATGGTCTTCTCGCTCTACACGGTCATCCCCCAACTGGCGAAGTTCGGCCTCGTCTTCTTCAAGTACCTGACCATCACGCCCGTCTTCTACGAGAGCCTGCCGGACCTCCTCTCCGAGAGAAGCGGGGCCGCGCTGCGCATCGGCCAACAGTTCTTTCCGACCCCCCGGTTCTTCGACCTGGGCCTGCCAGAGGTCGTCTTCACCACGCTGTCCCAGGCCGGGCTGATCGGGCTGTTCGTGGTGATGCTCTGCCGCAGGTGGCGGCAGGAGGAGTCGCATCTGCTCAGCCAGTTCTGGGCCGTGGGAGCCTACATCGCCGTTCAGGTGGTGCTGCTCGGTCATGCACTGCCGTTGATCGATCCCGGCGACCTGTTCCCGTCGCGGAACTTCCGGTGGTTCACCAGCCTGGGCTTCGACTGGAAGCCCGACCCCAGGGAGGCGCTGGCCATGATCGCGGTCTACGGCCTCTTCAGCACGGGTCTGGCCTGCGTTCTCGCAGGGATCATCACGCCGGACCGGGAGCGGCAGGTCCGGGGTTGGCGGCGCGCCCTCAAGAACGGGGAGGATCGTCTGCCTCCGTTCGGCGACACCGACTCGGCCACCCTCGGCACCCTGGTCGTGTCGCTGGCCGGCGGCGGCGGGTGGTACCTCTTCACCCGGGCCCTGCTCGAGTCACGCTGGTTTCCGGGCCACCATGCGGGCCTGGAGATCCTCGTCGTCCACTGCCTGATCCTCTTCGCGGTGACCGGATCACTGCAGGCCCTGTTGGACGCGGAGGGAGGGCGGATCGTCGGGATGGGCCTGCTCTTCGTCGGCGTGCTGCCGCTCTTGGCGGGGGCGATCATCGCGGGTGTCGACAACGACCACCTGCACCTGGGGATATGGGTCGCGGGCGTCTCGCCGTTATCGCTGCCGGCATCGGCACCCGTCGCGCTGCTGTCGCTCGCCGACTCCGATGCCCTGGCCGTCCTCCCCACCCGGGGTGCGGCTCGGTTCGGATGGTTGGTCTGGGGCCTCGTCGCCCTCTGGCTCACCCTCCGGATGAGGACGCGCCGGGGGCTCCTGAGGCGCCACATCCTCGGGGACCATTCCCACGCCGGGCGGGGAGCCGGAGGGTCCGGGCGTGCCCGGCCC
This sequence comes from Verrucomicrobiota bacterium, assembly GCA_041177965.1. Classification (GTDB taxonomy): domain Bacteria; phylum Verrucomicrobiota; class Verrucomicrobiia; order Limisphaerales; family UBA9464; genus SXXZ01. The sequence continues at coordinate 2,973 of JBEGWF010000053.1, forward strand.
GATGCCGCATCCGAGGCCTAACGGCTCCGGGAATCAGGGCCGGAGCCCTCCCACTGCACGGCTCCACCGAGGAACGACCCGCGTGACCCCTTGTCGGATCGCTCCTTCCGGCCCGCCTTGCATCGATCCTTGCAGTCCTCGGGCAACGGACCGCTGTTGAACTGGATCAGTCCCCAAAGAACGGAGAACCGGACCGGTTTGACCGGGCGGGTCTCGGAGACCGCAGGAGCCGGGGCGGCGGTGTTGGCGGTCGGAGTGGCGGTGGATTCGGCCCTCGCGGAAACCTGGATGGCGACGAGGACGACGAGAACGGACAGGATGCGTTTCATGGGATCGACGCGCACAGGATCAACCCGAACCCAGGCAGTGCTCCAACCGATTGCGACAGACGGTCGTTTCCGCGGGATGAACGGCAGCCACCCACCGCCCCATTTTCCGCCTCACTTCCCGCCGATGCGGTACAGGTGCTCGGCTCCGCGGAGGTAGAGGGCCCCGTCGTCGGGGGCCGCACTCGCGAGGGTTCGCTCGCCCAGCTCGTTCCTGGCCAACAGTTCGAACTGCCGACCCGCCTTCACCACGTAGCCGATCCCCTCCTCGTTCTGGAAATACACCCGGCCTTCGGCCGCGAAGGGCGAGGCCGAGAACCCGCCCCCGAGACGCTCGTTCCAATGCACCTTGCCGGTCCGCGCATCGGCGCAGGTGGCGATGCCGGCATCGGACACGAAGTAGAGTTCGTCGCCAACGACCAGGGTCGAGGGGGTGCTCGGGGCCCCTCGACCAGTCTGCCACGCGAGGTGGGACGCGGTCACATCGCCATCGCCGCCCGGGCGGATGGCGTAGAGCTTGGGGAAGTCGTAGTCGGTGTTCACGAAGATCAACCCGTGCGCGAAGACCGGGCGGGGCACCACCGAGAACCCGTTGCCCGTGCCGACCTGCCAGAGGAGTCGGCCGGTGGCCGGATCGTAGGCGTAGATGCCGCCGGCACCGGGGCTGATGAGTTCCTTGCGGCCGGCATGGGTGATGAGCAGCGGGGTGCTGAAGGAAAACTTGCGGGGCACCGCGTCGTTGGGACGCCGGGTCTTCCATCGCACCTGGCCGGTCTTGCGGTCGAGAGCCACCACGAAGGGCTCGGAGAAACCGTCGCAGCTGAACACGAGCAGGTCGCCCGCCAGGACGGGCGATCCCCCGTTGCCGTGCATGGGCGGGTAGGTCAGGGAGGTCTGTCGCCAGATCACCCGGCCCCGGAGGTCGAGGCAAGCCGTTCCCATGTGACCGAAATGCGCATAGATCCGGCCGTCGGCCACGATGGGCGTCGGACTGGCGTAGCTGTTCTTCTTGTGAAGGCTCGAGCCGTCCTCCGGATTCAGGACGTTCGTGCTCCAGAGGATCGATCCGGACCGGGCATCGAGACAGAGCACCGCCAGCTCCAGTCCCTTCGAGCCGCCCGCAACGGGGCGGGCCCCCGACAGGTAGAGGCGCTGTTTCACGAGCACCGGCGACGACCAGCCCGCCACCGGAAGCGCCATCTTCCAGGCGACGTTCTCGGTGCCGCTCCACCGGATCGGCACGTTCTTGGCGGGAGAGATGCCCTGCCCGGTCGGCCCGCGGAACTCCGGCCAGTCGTGCGCCCGGACCACCAACGCCCCCAGGATCATCGCCAGACCGACGCCGGCCAATGCGGCGGCGCGACGGGAACGGGGATTCGACCCGAGGGGAGACCCCGGGGCACGGAGGAGATGAAGGGAGGCGTTCATGACGGTGGGGGATTGCGCGGCGCATTCTCTGGCACCTGCGGGAAAACGCACCGAAAAACGATCCGTGCGGCATCGACGAACCGCCGCGCGGGCCGGGCGGGACCTACTCGATGAGGTCCATGACCCGGTGGTCGCGACGCCGCAGGAGTTCGCCATGGCGTTCGCGGTCCAACCGACCATCGGGCGCGAGGAGTTGCGCCGCCGCCCGCGGACCCGGTGGCCCGGGCTTCCAGAGCGCCTCGATCCGGGATCGGAAACGCAGGCGCGAGGACTCCTCGCCCATGGGTTCGGAGGGGACCTCGCGGAAGGCCGGGAAGGAGCGCAGCGAACGCGCGGCGATCTCGCGGACGGCCGGATAGGGGTCGTCGAGCAATTCGAGGAGGTGGGGCACCAGCGTCGCCTCGCCCGAGACCGCGCGGGCCTCCGGCTGGCCCAGGTTGGCGGCGACCAGGGCCCGCTGCGCGACATCGCCCCGCGTCATGAGCAGCGCCGAAAGGGAGACCGACCGGTGCTCGGGAGGCAGTGCGGGTGCGGGCCGGCCGGTCCAGGATGCCAGGTGCCGGGCGGTCCACTCCAGGGTCTGGTCGAGATGGCACAGGTTGCATGCGTTCGGTCGCCCGGTCTCCAGCGTCGAACGGGCCGAGGGGCTGTCGATGTAGTGGTTGCGGACCGCCTTGAGCAGGCCGTAGGTGGCATGGGGCATGTGGCAGTTGACGCAACGGCTGCCCGAGGAATCGGGGGCATGGTGCGTGTGGGCCGCGAGGTCGGACCCGATCGCCGGATGGCACTGCAGGCAGGACCGGTCGCCCGGCAGGTCGCGGCGCAGCTGGTCGTCCGGAGGGGCGTCGTGCATCGAATGGCACGACAGGCACGTCATCCCGCCCTTGAGATGGCAGGCCGACTCCCGCAGACCGCTGTATTCGCGACCGGTCACCCGGATCATCCCATCCGGCCAGAAGATGTTCGCAAGGAACTCCTGGTTGCCGAGGATCTCGGTCGGGATGCCCTGGGGATCCCCGAAGCGGGGGTGCCTCAACAGCGGCGTGGACGGCTCCAACTCGCCGCCCGGCCGGTAGGAGAATCCCGCCCGGAGGTAGTCGTCGAAGCCGTGGACGAACTTCATGCCGTGGCATTGGCCGCAGACCTGGGTGGAGGCCTTGGGCGGGAGCCTCGAGGGGTTGACGATGGTCGGGTCCGGGGATGGCCCGCCGATCTGGCGGAGGTAGCGCCGGAGCGGGCTCCGGTTGGCCCGGACATGGGCCTCGCCCGGGCCGTGGCAGGCCTCGCAGGAAATGCCCAGGTCGGAGACGCGTGAGTCGAGCAGACCGCTGCGGGGATCCCGCCCGGGCACACCGCCCGTCACGTGGCACTGGATGCAGTTCAGGTTCCAGATCTGGTTCGGGGAGGACGCATGGGGATCGCGGATGAAGGTGTCCTTGCGCGGGATCCAGCGCCGCTCCTCCACCAGCCAGGCCAGCGGCAGGGCGAACTGGAGGTTGCCGTGCCGACCCGGCACCCAGTAGGTCTGGAAATTGTGGGAACCGGTGGCCAGACCGATGCGTTTCCACACCCGCGGTGCCTGTCCCGGATCCTGGAGCTGGAAACCCGCCCAGCCCGCGCGGGCCCGGGCCTGGTCGTGGGTCCAGTCGGGATCCACCATCTCCACCCAGTACTCCGACCCGCGCCGTTCGAGTCGGATGCGATGACCGTCGACGGTGAACTCCCGGTTCTCGAAATCGCCCAGCACCGTGTCGGGTTCGACCCGCTGGGTCATGCGGCGGTGGAAGGAATCATGCCACGACTGGTGGGGTCCCGGATGGCATGCGGCGCACTGGTCGCTCGAGACATATCCGGAGTGCGGAACCTGGCGCGGAAGCTTCGGCACGAAGGCGGCCTCGGCGGCCTTCGATGCGGTCCGCCCGCCCTGCCACCACCAGGCCACGCCGCCGGAGACCAACGCGGCACCGAGCACCAGACCCGTCGGACCGAGGATCCGCACGCCGCGGCCCCGGCCACCGTCCCGGTGGGCCCAGGCCACCGTCCCGACCGTCGACAGGCAGACCGCAACGAACAGGATCCACTCGAGGCTCATGATTCCCGCGGGGTCTGCGGTCGCTTCGCGGGACCCGCCGTGGACGCGGCGATCAGGCCGACGGCGACCGCCAGGCAGACCGCACCCACGGGAACCAGGAACACGCCGATCCCCGGATCGCCACCGCGGAAGAACCAGCCTCCGAGCAGGAAACCGGTCGGCAGGAGCCCCTGCGAGGCCAGCAGCAGAGCCGAGGCCCATGATCGGCGGCGGATCGTCCGCGGGCCGTCCTCGGCCTCACGGCCGGCCGCCGATCCCAGGAAGGCGGCAAAACCGAGTTGGACCAGTGCCAGCAGGGTCCCGTGGGCATGAGCCAGGGTCCACATGAGCCGACGGGTGGACTGGGACGGGCTCACATAGCCGGGGTCCTTGAACCCATGGAGCATCTCGAGGACGAGTCCGAGGCAGAGGAACCCCAGCAGCGACCACCAACCCCATCGCCAGTGCCGTACGGCGAGGGCCGCCTGGGGCAGCGGGTCCGCCTCTCGGCGCGACGCATCCGCCTCGGGACCCCGGCGATTTCGCTCAGGAGACTTCATGGCTGGTGAATGTCTCCGAGCCTAGGAATCCAAATGCGGCCCGGTCAATCCGACAGTCCGGGCCCCCGCATCGGCACATCGGCGAACGACGCGCGCAGGGCGGGCAAAGGGGAACATCGACCCAATGGAACCGTCCGTTCACTTGAACCTCCACCGGGACCCGCGACATGCCGCACCGGGGTCGGACGTTCGGCGGGGATGCACGCGTGATTCCGCAGGATGAACCCATGGGATTGGGGGCGACCGATCGCCGGACGAACGCACCCTCCCCGGATCCGTGCCTGCGATCGGCGGATGCTCAGTCGGGACGGCCCCACGGATTCCGATGACTTTGATTATGAATGGTCCATCAAAACACCGTTTTGATTCTCAATGAATGTCGTTTATAGGGAATGGATTCATCTTTTGAAACAGGACAAAGCTCCTCCTGGCAACGGTTGGATACAGCAGCCGACATTTCGACTCCGAACCAGCATCCTCCAATGACACCAAACGCCCCGTCATCCATCGACACTGCTCCGGTTCGATCCAGGTTCCTGATCCGCAACGCGCAGACCCGGATCATCGCCGGGGTTCTGGCGGGGCTCTGTCTGGCGGCCCTCGGGATCGCGCGACCACTGCAGGGGGGGCTGATCGGCACGGGTGGCAGCCCCGGCGGCGACCTGGGCAAGCCGTCGGCTCCGGCCACCTTCCAGGCCAAGTCCGGAGGAGCCGCGCTGCCCGTGATCACGCTGCAAGTGAGCCCGCACCAGGTGCCCGAGGATTCCAACCAGTCACTGACCTTCACCTTCTCCCGCACCGGCAGCACGGCCAATCCTCTGGGCATCTCCGTGCTCTTCGGCGGCACCGCCTCGGGCACCCCACCGAACGCCCTCTTCCCGGGCGACTTCACCGCCAGCGGCGACATCGTCGGCTTCGCCGGCACCAGCGCAGGCGTCAGCTTCGCCGCCGGTTCGGCCACCGCCACCGTCACGATCGATCCCATCCTCGACACCGTCGTCGAACCCGATGAGACGGTCCTCGTCACCGTCGCCGGCAGTCCCTTCTACACCGTCGGCACGGCAGCGGCGGCCACCGGCGTCATCACCAATGACGATGGGACCAGCGGAGACCCCCCGGGGATCGGAGATGCGACCACCGCCGGATCCATCACGCCGACGTCGGCGGTTCTCGGTGGCGAGGTGATCTCCGACGGCAAGCTGCCGATCAGCGAGCGCGGCATCATGCTCGCACCGCCTGACGCCGCGGACCCACCCATCCTGGGCCTGGCTGGCGTGAGCCGGTTGCAGATCGCCGGCGGGATCGGTGCGTTTTCGGTCACCGCCTCCGGCCTGAAGCCGGACACGCAGTACCGGTTCCGCGCCTACGCGATCAACGCCGCCGGCACCCGATACGGCCCCGTGGCCACCTTCCGCACCCTCGACAACACGACTCCGGTGGCCTTCGGCGACGAAGTCGTCACGGCCGAGGACTCCCCCCTCGAGGTGTTGCTCGCGGCGACCGACCCCTCGGGCAAACCCCTCGGCTATTCGATCGAGAAACCCCCGGCCAACGGCAAGCTCGGGCCGATCACGGGCGACCGGGTCCGATACTTCCCGAAGCCCGGATTCCGGGGGAATGACGTCTTCACCTTCCGCGTCAACAACGGCATCTCCGACTCCGCGCCGGCCGCCATCACCGTGTCGGTCGTCACGCGCCCGGTGCTTCAGGTGACCCGGCGATCGGACACGAAACTCACCGTGGGGATCCGGGCACATGAAGGGGCTCTGGTGGACATCGAGTCGCTGCTGCCTCATGCCGGCTGGAGATCCACGGGCCAGCAGGTCGTGGGACTGGGAGAGGCGGTGCCGGTGCCGGTGGATCTCCGGATCGCGGAGGGCGAACCCGCGCGACTTTGGCGAGCCCGGCAGGTCTCAGGATCCGGCCCCGCCCCTGCTGCCAAGGTCGACGTCGAGGTCGGGCTCGATGCCGCGAAGGCGATCACGTACACGATCAACGGCAAGCCTTCGCCGGACGGGGAGATCCGGGTCCTCGCCGGGGGAGCCGTCAATTTCTTCACCAAATTGGGCAAGCTGACGGTCACGATCGAGCCGGTCCGGGTCCTCGGAATCAAACTCCTCCTGGCCGTAGCGACGGTGGAATCCGAGACGTCCCTCGTCTGTCAGATCCCAAAGGACGCGGCCGACCAGGATGAGTACAAATACAGCGTCACCATCGTGGATGCGCAGGGGAACATCTTCCATCACGACCCCAAGCTGAGGATCTTCAACTGATCCGTCCGCGAAGGATCGCCGATCGCGGGCACCACCCGCACGGTCGGGTCGGACGCACGTTCCCGAGGCGGGAGGGCCCGACGGCTCGCATCAGGATTCCACCACGCCTTCGCCAAAACACCCCTTTGACAGAGCGGCCCGGGGGGAGTGCCATGCACGATCGCCATGAAACCTCCCCGGCCCATCCATGCATCGTCAGGCGCCGGCGCCTTCACGCTGATCGAACTGCTGGTGGTCATCGCCATCATCGCGATTCTGGCGGGCATGCTCCTGCCGGCGCTGTCACGGGCCAAGGCCAAGGCCCAGCGGGTCAAATGCACGAGCAACGAGAAACAGATCGTGCTGGGTTACCTGCTCTACGCGGGCGACCAGAACGATTCCCTGCCGGTGGCCGGGACCGAGGCCCCGGTCGGTTCCGGCTGGGTGGCCCCCAGCCGGTGGTTCGCCGAGATCTCCACCTACATCGCCACCGACAACCGCAACTTCACCAACCTCGTCGCCAAGGACAAGGTGGTTGCCTGCCCCGTGGCCAAGATCGGCACCAACGTCATTCCGGCGAGCGTTCCCGGATATCAGGGTTATGGCGGGTACGGGCACAACTACGCCTACCTGGGCTACACGCCCGCCGACCGGGTGAAGGCCTCGATCATCACCAAGCCCTCCGACACCGTCCTCAATGGCGACGGGCTCGATCCCACCAAGGGCCTCGAATGGTGGAACTACGGATACCTCTATCCTCCGAGCCTGGGAGTGGCGCTGTTCCGGTACGTGCGGCATGGCGACGGCGGCAACTACGCCTGGGCCGACGGGCACACCGCGCCGATGCCCTGGAAGCTCCTGTCCAAGGGGGCCAACGGAAAGGTCGACTGGTACTACCAACCGGGCCAGTGATGGCAGGTCGGAATGGCGGCCTTTCCGCGAATGCAGCCTCGTTCCGAAGGCATACCCGGGGTTCCCACGAAGTCCGCCGGAACGATTGCCGCTTGCCCGCGGAGGGCGGCACCTTTCTCCTGACGGCGATGAGTGGCTTCGCCCCCGCGGTCGCTCCGCGCCGGACCCGAGAGAAGGGGGTTCTGATCGTCGTGTCGTTCCTGCTGATGTCCGGCTGCCTCGAAATGGATCCCGCTCCGCAGAACCCCGTCCGGGAACTCGCGCCGGAACTGGCGGACGCCGGAACGACGGTGCACCGGGCCCTCGCCCGAGCCGAAGCTTACCGCCTCCAGATCCTCGTCTCCGAGGTCGTGGAACCTCCCGCTGGCCGGCCTCGGCTGCGGCGGTGGGGATTCAGGACCGGCGCCGAATACTTCTACCCCGCCAGCAGCATCAAGCTGTGCGCCGCCGTCTCGGCCCTTCAGGAGATCGAGCGCTTGGAGCAGGAACACGGGATCACCGGATTGGTGGACGCGCCGCTGGAGATCGCCCCGCTGTTCCCGGGCGATGCGCTGCAGTCCGAGGATCCAGGGCACCTCGCCCACGGACGGATCACGGTCGCCCACGAGATCCGAAAACTGGCGCTGGTCTCGGACAACCAGGCCTTCAACCGGCTCTTCGACCTGGTCGGGCATGAGCGCCTCAACCGCTCCATGCACGCTCTGGGACTGCCGTCGGTGGTCATCCAACACCGTCTGTCGGACCCGCGCGACATCCCGGACCCCAAGGCCAGCGCGGCGATGGTCTTCCACCTGCCGGAAGGTCCGCCGGGCCATCGCCCCGGGATCCGTTCGGTGACGATCCCGCCGAGGACCAGTCGGTGGTCTCCCACGAATTCCGGAACCGGACTCCGGGTCGGCACAGCCTACCTGCGCACGCGGCGGGTCCCGGCCGGCGGCACGGCAATCCCGGGTCCACGCCCTGATCCCGCGGATCCCGAGCCGACCTTCGAACGGGTGCCGCAACCGATGGACTTCACGACCCGCAACGGCATCTCGCTGTTGGACCTGCAGCACCTGCTGGTGAAGCTCGTCCGCCCGGACATCCCCCTGCCCGGCGCACGCCTGGATCTCTCGGAAGACCACCGAAGGCTGCTGATCGACGCTCTGACCCGGTATCCACGCGAGTCCTCCGACCCGAGGTACTCGCCGGCGGAATACCCCGACGAATACTGCAAGTTCCTCCTGCCCGGAGTGCGCCGCGTGCTGCCCGACACCGAGCCCGGCCGCCGGGTGGAGATCACCGGCAAGATCGGCCGTGCCTACGGATTCACCATCGAGAACAGCTGCCTGCGGAACCCCACCAATGGTCGGACCGTCTTCGTGACGGTCGCGATCCACACCAACGACGACGGCGTGCTGAACGACGACCGCTACGAATACGGGACCGTCGCCGACCCGTTCATGGCCGACCTCGGCGAGTGGGTCGCCCGCCGTTGGCTGCACCGGTAGGATGCGGGGGCGGATCGGCACCCGCTCGCCGTCCGTCCCTCACGGACCCCGACGCAGGATCTTCTCCAGGGGCCGCGCCTTGGCCAGTTCATCGACCAGCTTGTCGAGGCGTCGGATCTCCCGCATGAGCGGTTCCTCGACCGTCTCGACCCTCACCCCGCAGACCACGCCCTGGACCAGGGTTCGCAACGGGTTCAGGGCGGGAGCATTGCCGAAGAACGCCGTGAAATCGGTCTCGGCCGCCACCTGTTCCTCCAGCCCCGCCTGACTGTAGCCGGTCATCCAACGGATCACCTGATCCAACTCGGCGCGGGTGCGCCCCTTCCTTTCGACCTTGGCGAGATACAACGGGTACACGCGGGCGAAGCTCATCCGGTAGATGCGATGTTCCTTCATGGACACTCCCTCTGGGCGGCGACCCGACATTGGTTCGGGATGGTGCCGACGCTTCCCGATCCCCTCGGAATTTCCAAGCCCCGAGAGGGATCCAAACCGACCGGTCCGGCGTTTCGGGTCGCCCCGAAATCAAGGGGGGCTGTCCGGAGACTGGGTCGTTCACCGACGGAACCCGCTCCACCGCATCGGCCCGCGGTGTCCGGGCATCGGCCTGATTCCGTCAACCGGCGGCCCCCGGGCTCACTGCGGTTCCGTCGGCTTCGTTTCAGGCAGATCCCCGGTCGCCCGTCCATGGTGGCCCTTGCGGGGCGGCTCACCCTGGGAGGCATTCTGGGAGGAACGACGCGTCGCGCAGCAATAGGCGGAGCCCTCCCCGCACCGGGAACAGGTGTGCTTGATCACCTCGCGCTTGTCCATCCGCTGGCCGGTGATCTCCACGGTGCCTCCACACATGGCACACCCATGGCGGGTGCCCGGTGTCAGGAACTCGCGTCCCCGCGCTTTTCCAACGCGAACCACAGCGATGTTTTTGCACATCGAACACGCCATCGCGATGGTGTCGCCCGCCTTCAATGCCTCGGCTTGTTCCGGGCGGTTCAGATGTTGGAGCTGTTCGCCCCCCTTCATGGAGTTGAATCGCTTGATCTCGCGCTCCGCCCGTGCGGAGCCGGTGATCACAAGGGTGGCGACGAGGGCGAGGGCGACTCGCATTCTTCGGACACGGGAAACGGGATGGGTTTTCATGGTGTACTCGGTTGGGACGGCCTGCGGGATCGAATCCGGAACAAGGTTCCTGTCATTCCGGCCGATGGACCCTAGCCCGCCGGACCCTCGGCTCTTCCAAGCTTCTTCCCCCGCGTTCCATGCGGTGTCATCCAGTGATCGGACCATCCATCGGGGTTCATCGGCATGTCCCCACCGATGGACCTCTGCTACGCTCCGATCGGAAAACCCGTCCATGGCCCTCAAAGCGATCATCCACAAAGCCCAGATCCAACTGTCGGACATGGATCGCCACGTGTACTGCGACCATTCGGTGACGATCGCCCGACATCCCTCCGAGACCGACGAGCGCCTGATGGTCCGCCTGACGGCACTGGCCCTCAACGCGCCGTCCTCGCAGGACGAGAGCCCGCTGGAACTGGCCAAGGACATGTGGGAGCCCGATGAACCCAGCCTGTGGCAGAAGGACGCCACCGGCCGCGTCACCCACTGGATCGACCTGGGCCAACCGGACGAGAAGCGATTGCTCCGGACCTCGGCCCGCGTCGACCGGGTCTCGGTCTACACCTTCCAGACCAATGCCCTGGCCTGGTGGAAGGATCTCGAGAACCGGGTCACCCGCCTGCGCAATCTGACGGTCTGGCACATCCCGGCAGCACAAAGCCAGGGACTTGCCGCCCTGGTCCAGCGGACGATGGCGCTGCAAGTCACGGTCCAGGACGGATCCGTCTGGGTCGGCGACGACACCCGGTCGGTCGAACTGTCCCTCCAACGCCTTCGCGGGCCGACCGAAGACTGAGCGGTGATTCGGATCTCTTGGCCAGCCCGATCCAGAAGGACCGGCCGCTCGGGCTCAGCTCGTTTCCATCAGCTGCTCTCTGGCGGTCGAACGAATGGCGATGTCCGACGCCCTCTTCGACCCGGTGGCATCGCTTTCACCGAGATCGGTCACCCGGTCACGAGCGACTCCCCTGCTCGTCATGGCAGACCAGATCGATGATCACCGCGCTGGCCAGGATCAGGAGGTCGTCCTCGCCGTCGGCGATGTCCACGCCGTAGGTATCGGTCCAGGAGAACCAGCGCTTGCTCACTTCGGCCACCACGCGGCCATGACGGCGGAACGTGTACTCGTGATCGAGAAGATCGCCGGAAGCCTCGAGATCGTCGGGCCCGGGCACATCGACGGTGAACTTGCACCGGAACAGCGTGAACAGGTGCTTGCGGACCTCGGCCACCATACGGCCGTCCTTCTCGATGTGATACGTGGGGCCCCAGTTCAGGAGTTTTTGACGGATGAATGCGAGCTCATGGCCGCTCGGATCCTGGAACGACAGCTTGTCGCCCCAGCTGAAGACCTTGCCATCGACGAAGTACACCTCGTTGCCGGAGGCGTCCCGAATCCTGTAGTCATCGCCCCAGCTCCAGAACTTCTGGCGCAGAACATAACGCATAGGCTTCAACGGCACCAGAATCGGGCCCCGACTCAAGACAAAGCAGGGCTCCATCGGTGGGAAACCCGGCCGCTGTTTCCAATGGCCCCGGTCATCGCCCGGTGACGGCCATCGGCGCCCCACCCTCCAGGCGCATCGCCCCGTTCTCGCGGAGTCACCGGTTCCTCGGTCGAGCCACGTGGATCGACCGTGTCGCTCCGATGGACTGCGGGTTGAGCCCTCCGGGTTGGGCTTTGCAGTCATCCTGCAGCCCGCCCATCCTCGGCCGCGTGATCCCGATGAATGGCTTCCTGCACCCGCGGCCGAGCTTCCTCGACCGGCTCCGGTGGATCGTCCTGGGCACTCTTCTGGTGGGCCTGGGGACCGGGGCGGCCCAGGCAGGCCAGCGGCCCCCCAACGTGCTGGTCATCCTCACCGACGATCAGCGGTGGGATGCCATGGGCTGTGCCGGCAATCGCCTCGTGCGGACCCCGAACATGGACCGACTCGCCGCCGAGGGTGTCCGCTTCGCCAACGTCTTCGTCACCACCTCGCTGTGTTCTCCCAGCCGGGCCTCGCTGCTCAGCGGCCAGTACGCCCGACAGCACCGGGTGTTGAACAACTTCACCGAATACCCGAACACCCTCCCCAGCTACCCGCGCCGCCTCAAGGACGCCGGCTACGAGACCGCCTACATCGGCAAGTGGCACATGGGCGAGGACAACGACGAACGACGCCCCGGCTTCGACCACTGGTTCAGCCATCGGGGCCAGGGCAACTACTTCGACACCGAGTTCAACGACGACGGAACCCGTCGCAAGGTGCCCGGCTATTACACGACCGTGGTCACCGATCACGCCATCGACTGGCTCCGCAAGCCGCACGATCGCCCCTTCCTGCTCATCCTCGGCCAGAAGGCGCCCCACGGCGGCCCCATCCAGCCCGAACCGCGCTTCGAACACGCCCTCGATTCCGTCCATATCCCCCGCCCCGCCAATGCCGACGATTACGCCGCCCCGGACAAGCCCGCCTGGCTCAAGGAAAGCTACCCGACCTGGCACGGTCTCGGCGGTCCTCTCTACGGACAGAAGGAATACGATCGGTTCGTCCGCGCCTACCTGGCCACGCTGCTCTCCGTCGACGAGAGCATCGGTCGGATCTACGACACCCTGCGGTCTATCGGGCAGCTCGACCACACGGTCCTGGTCTTCACCAGCGACAACGGGTTCGTGCTCGGCGAGCACGGGCGCGTCGACAAACGCACCGCCTACGAGGAGAGCCTGCGCATCCCCCTGATCGTGCGATACCCGCCGCTCGCCCGGGCGGGAACCGTGGTCAGCAACCTGGTGACCTCCCTCGACCTCGCCCCGAGCCTCATCGACCTGGCCGGAGCCCGACCCCTGCGCGACATCCACGGAGCCTCGTGGAAGCCCCTGCTGGCCGGCAAGCGGACCCGTTGGCGCGAGTCCTTCCTCTACGAATACAACTTCGAGAAACAATTCCCCTACACCCCGAATGTCCGCGCCCTCCGCACGGCCGATTGGAAATTCATCCGCTATCCCCACGGCGACGGATCGCCCGACCGCTTCACGGCCGAACTCTACGACCTGGTGCGCGATCCGCTCGAACAGCACAACCTGATCGCCGACCCTCGCTTCGCCTCGCAGCGCCGCCGGATGGAGCGCGATCTCGATAAGCTCTCCCGTCGCATCGGCCCGGATGCCATGCCCGTCTACGAAGGCATCACCAACGTGCTGCCGAAGTATTGACCCCCTGGCGCCTCGGGATGGGTGTTGAGCATCGGGGACCGATCCGCCTAAATGTCGGTCGTTCCCCATCCCATGAACTCCCTCTCGATTCTCCGCCTCTCCGCTCTGGCATCCCTGATCACCCTGGCCGGTTCGCTCCGCGCCGAGCCCATCCCGGCCGAGTACCGCATCGGCGGGTTCGCCATCGGCTGCCAGGCCTACACCTTCAACCGGTTCACCGCGTTCGAGGCGATCGAGAAGACCGAGGCGGCGGGCGGCAGGGTCATCGAGTTCTACCCCGGACAGGCGCTGAGCCCGGACGACCGGGCCACCAAGGTGGGCCATGAAATGTCGCCCGAGGCCCTTCAGAAGCTCCAGGACAAGCTCAAGAAGCATGGGCTCAAGGCGGTGAACTACGGCGTGGTCACCATCCCGAAGGACGCCGCGGCGGCCCGGAAGCTCTTCCAGTTCGCCAAGGGCCTCGGCCTCTACGCCATCACCACCGAATCGACCGATGCGATCGACACCTTCGAGCCACTGGTGAAGGAGTTCGACATCCGGGTGGCCTTCCACAACCACGCCCAGCAACCCAAGAACCCGAACTACAAGGTGTGGGATCCGAAGTGGGTGGCCGACCTCGTCCGGAACCGCGACTCCCGCATCGGCGCCTGTGCCGACATCGGCCACTGGCAGACCAGCGGCATCAAGGCGGTGGACGGACTCCGGATGCTCGAGGGCCGGGTGATCTCGTTGCATGCCAAGGAGCGCGCCCAACTCGGCCACGGGCAGCGCGACATGATCTTCGGGACCGGCTCGACCGACATGGGCGCGGTGCTCGCCGAACTGCGCCGCCAGAAGTTCGACGGCAACATCAGCTGCGAGTACGAGTTCAACTGGGATCATTCCGTGCCCGATGTGGCCCAGTGCATCGGCTTCGTCCGCGGCTGGA
>JBEGWF010000054.1:0-29696 GCA_041177965.1 Verrucomicrobiota bacterium
CCCGCCTCGGTGGCCACCGGATTCACCGTCGCCACCAGACCCTTGCGGGGCGTGGCGGGTTCGGCGGCGGTGAGCCTCAGGCACCCGACGAGCACCACCAGCAGCACGCACGACCGCAGCAGCGCGGTCGCGGTGGTTCCCGGGACGATTGCCCGAGCAGGAACAGACAGGTTCAAGGGCTTCATGCGTTCTCGAATATGCTCATCCGCGCCACCCGGGCCCGATCAACTCACGCAGGCTCTCCGGGGTCGCCCAGGGAGCCTTGCCCGAATACCGCTCGAGGAAGTCCGCGCCGGCGCCGACCTTCACCCGCTGCGGGGTCCATTGGGGCGAGAGCACATTGACCATGAGCGCGAACTCCGCCTCCGGATGCAGCCGGAGAGCCTTCCAGCAACCGGCGGGAACCGGCACCACGGGTCGCTGACCCCGCGACAGGTCCGACCCCAGCACCACGCGTTCAGCGCGACCCTCGGGATGGAAGAGGAAGTAGTCCACCGGTCCGCCCTCGCACAGCACGTGGGTGTCATCCGAGGCCAGCCAATGCAGGTAATTGATCGGACGCGATCGGTTCAGCAGGTAATAGATCGAACTCTGGGCCCGGAGGGATTGTCCCGACTCGTGAACCTCGAGCCCCGACACTGCGATCTCCCTGAACCACCCGGACTCCCCTTCCAGCACTCGCAAGCCGAGGGTACGGATCCACTCGTCGGCACGGGCGCTCGTGGGGGCCGGGGCGGGGACACCGTTGGGCCGGAGAGGTCCGGAGGTCGCACAACCTGGGCCGAGCGCCATCGTCATCGCCCCGCCCAGAAACGCACGCCGCGTCGTCATGCCTCGAGGCTGGTGCACCCCTGTCGGGTTGAAAAGCTCCAAGCCGATCCCAAGCGAATCCCCAGCCCGGACCGCCGCTGGCCATCGCCTGCGGATACCCGCCTTCCCACCGGCAGCTCCGCGATTCGAATTGGCCGGTTGATTCTCCGAGCGGTTCGAGTTCCATCAGAGCCATGGTCCCCCGCAGCACGCCTCCGCAGACCCGGGCCTTCACGCTCATCGAGCTGCTGGTGGTCATCGCCATCATCGCGATCCTGGCCGGCATGCTCCTTCCGGCGCTGGCCAAGGCGAAGGAAAAGGGCCGCAAGACCTCCTGCTACAACAACCTTCGGCAGATGGGATTGGCGATGCTGATGTACGCCGACGACCACGGCGGGAAGGTTCCCCGGGGCAACCAACCGTACTGGTGGCAGATGTACATCCCCAGCCTGGGCGGAACCGGCGCCGCCCGCGATCAATACGGGCGGATCAAGGTGTACACCTGCCCGAGCTATCCGAACAAACGGCAGGTGGTCTGTTATGTGGTGAACGCCTGGCAGTTCAGCAGCCCACGCGACACGGTCGGCACCGAGGTGACCGGGGCGGTCAACCTGCAACGGGTCCAGAGTCCGTCCGATACGATCTATTTCGCCGACAACGAAAGCGGTCCATGGCGACCGGTGTTCACGGTGACCAACGTCATCGGCAGCGTGGATCTGAACGACGTGTGGACCCCTGGCCACCTGCCCTACGGAAGCACGGGCCGCACCCTGAGCGGCGAACGCCGCGTGGCCGCCAAACGGCACGGTGAGGGTCCCAACCTGCTCTTCTTCGATGGCCACGCCGGCTGGAAGAACGGCCGGGCCATGACGGTCGATGACTGGCGCGAGCAGAGATACTGACCGCGGCGCGCCGCCCGCGATCCCGGCCCTCACTCGAGGGGCCGAAAGACCGTCCATTCCGGGATCGCGGCGACGAACCGGGTTCCCAGACGTTCCAGGGCCGCGTTCTGCCGACGCACCTCGGTGGCGATGTTCCAGGGGAGGATGAGCAGGTAATCAGGCCTTCGCTCTGCGAGGACCGACGGGGGAAGGATCGGGATGTGACTGCCGGGCATCCATTTGCCCTGTTTCGAGGGCGCCGCATCACACACGAACGGCAACAGGTCGGGTTTGACTCCGGAGTAGTTGAGCAGGGTGTTTCCCTTGGCCGCCGCGCCATAGGCAGCGACCGTCTTGCCGGCCCGCTTCTGTTGGATCAGGAAGAGGAGCAAGTCGTCTTTGATGCGGTTGGCCTTGGCTTGGAACCCCTCGTAACCGGCCGGGCTTTGCAGCCCACGCCGCACTTCTTCGGCCACCAATGCGGCCACCGCCGGAGCCTCCCCACGCGGATCCTCCGCATGACACCCGTAGACCCGGATGCTGCCTCCATGGGTGGTCAACTCGTCCACATCCCAGACTCGCAGGCCCGCCGCGGCGAAGATCCGCTGCACCGTGTGCAGGGTGAAATACGAGAAGTGCTCGTGGTACACGGTGTCGAACTGGTTCTGTTCGAACATCCGCATCAGGTGTGGGAATTCCAGGGTGATGGTTCCGGACGGCCTGAGGGCGGCCTTCAGACCCAGGGTGAAATCATTGATGGCCGGGACGTGGGCGAAGACGTTGTTGCCGATGATCAGATCGGCCTGCTGTCCCCCCGAGGCCAGACGTCGCCCCAGGGCCTCGGTGAAAAATTCCCGCAACACCGGGATCCCGATGGCCTCGGCCGCCTCGGCGGTGCTGTCGGTGGGCTCGATGCCCAGACACGGGATGCCCGCGGCGACGAAGTTCCGCAGCAGGTATCCGTCGTTGGAGGCGACTTCGATGACCCGACTGGCCGGACCCAGCCCCAATCGAGCGATGATCCGCCGACTGTAGCCCGCCGCGTGATCCAGCCAACTGGTCGAGGTGCTCGAGAAGTATGCGTAATGGGCGTCGAACAACTCGGCGGCGGCGGCGTAGTCCTCGGTCTGGACCAGCCAGCACGCATGGCAGACGCGGATGACGAGCGGATAGCCCGTCTCGGGCGCGCGCAGGTTCTTGGCGGTGAGGTAGGCGTTGGACGGCGGTGCCGAACCCAGATCGAGGACCTTCTGGACCAGCGTGCTCTCGCAATGACGGCATCTCATACGGTCACTCCTTCAAAGTCGTCGGACAACATGGGACGGTTCTGATCGCGCGCCGAAATCTCGGTCACCGGCAACGGCCATGCGATGGCGAGGCGGGGATCGAACGGATTCAGCGCGGCCTCATGCGCGGGAGCGTAGGCGGCGGAATGGCAATAGAGCAGTTCCACGTGGTCGCTGATGGCTTGGAATCCATGCGCGAAGCCCTCCGGGATCAGCAGGGCGTGGTGGTTGTCGGCCGAGAGCCGTTCCGCATGCCACTTCAGGAAGGTGGGCGAGCCGGCCCGGACGTCGACAGCCACATCCCAGACCTCCCCACGGATGCAGCTCACGAGCTTCATCTCGCAATGAGGGGGGAGCTGGAAATGCATCCCCCGCAGCGCCCCGGACCGCACGGTCCGGGCGTGATTGATCTGCCGGATGGGCCGACACCAACCGGCCTCCTGCAACTCGGCGTCGCAGAAGATCCGTGCGATGAAGCCGCGTGCGTCGGAGTGGGCCTTGCGCGTCACCCGCTTCAAGCCGGCCAGAGGCAGGTTCTGGATCTCGAAGCGACTCATGGCAACGCGGTGTATTCCCGGATGTCCTGTTCGCAGAGCCTCCGAGCATCGTCGCCGGCCGCCTCGGCATGATACCATTGAAGAGTCCGTCGCACACCCTCGGCCAAGCCCAACCGGGATCGGTACCCCAACCGACTCCGGGCCTTGGCGCTCTCGAGGAGCAGCAGGCCGGCCTCATGGGGGCCCTGCGGTTCCGCGTGATAGAACACCTCTGCGGCAGCGGTGCCTTGTCGGGCCAACTCGATCACCGAACGGACCGTCGCGGCATCGTCGCGGGCCGGCCCGAAATTGTAGGCCTCTTCGGCGACCTTCCGGTGCCACAACGACTCGGCCAGGAGCAGGTAACCCGCCAGCGGATCGAGGACATGCTGCCAGGGGCGCACCGCCCCAGGACGCCGGATCTCCAGCACCTTGCCCTGCTGCCAGGCGCGGACGGCATCGGGGATCAACCGGTCTTCGGACCAGTCACCACCGCCGATCACATTGCCCGCGCGGGCGCTGGCCATGCGCACGCCCTGTGCCCTGAGGAAGGAGTCGCGGTAGGCGTCGATGACCAGTTCGCAGGCCGCCTTGCTGGCGCTGTAGGGATCGGCGCCGCCGAGGGTGTCGTCTTCGGTGTAGGGGCGCTCCCACTCCCGGTTGCGATACACCTTGTCGGTGGTGATCATCACCGCCACCTGCACCTGGTCGATGCCACGAAGGGCATCCAGGACATGGATGGTGCCCTGGACGTTGGTGGCGAAGGTCTCCACCGGCTCGCGATAGCCGGCTCGCACCAGGGGTTGAGCCGCCAGATGGAGGACGATCTCGGGGCGGAATTCCCGGATGACGGCCGCGGTCGCGGACCGGTCGCGGATGTCCACCATCCGGCTGAGGCTGCACAGATCGGCCACCCTCGCCGACTCGAAGAGACTGGGAGCGGTGATGGGCGGAAGACTCAGACCCGCCACCGTGGCGCCCAACTGATGCAACCAGAGGGTCAGCCAGGAGCCCTTGAAACCCGTGTGACCGGTCAGCAGGACCCGCTTGCCGCTCCAGAATTTCGGGTCGGGGAGGCTCATGGAGTGGACCAGACCTTCCAGGGCGCCCGCCCCGAGGCCCAGAGTTCCTCGAGCTGGTTCTTGTCTCGGAGGGTGTCCATCGGCTGCCAGAATCCCCGGTGCTCGAAGGCCATCAACTCGCCACGCCGGGCCAGTTGGACCAAAGGATCGTTCTCCCAACTCGTGCGATCGCCTTCGATGAGTTCGAGCACTTTGGGCGACAGGACGAAAAACCCTCCGTTGATCAGCCCGCCATCGCCGCGGGGTTTCTCGGTGAACTCCCGAACCGCACCGGCCTCGATCTGGAGGGCGCCATAGCGTCCGGGCGGCTGGACGGCCGTCACCGTGGCCCACTTGCCATGCTCCCGGTGGAAGCGGATGGACGCCCCGATGTCGACGCTGGCCAAGCCGTCGCCGTAGGTGAAACAGAACGCTTCGTCATCCTGGACGTAAGAGGCCACCCGCTTGAGCCGGCCTCCGGTGAGGCTCTCCTCGCCGGTGTCCACCAGGGTCACCCGCCAGGGTTCGCCGTGGCGCTTGTGGACCTCCATCCGGTTGTTGGCGACGTCGAAGGTCACATCCGAGGTGTGCAGGAAGTAGTTCGCGAAGAACTCCTTGATCACATAGCCCTTGTAGCCGCAGCAGATCACGAAGTCGTGGACCCCGTGTGCCGAATACATCTTGAGGATGTGCCAAAGGATGGGCCGGCCGCCGATCTCGATCATCGGCTTCGGCTTGAGATGGGTCTCCTCGGCGATCCGAGTGCCATACCCGCCCGCTAGAATGACGGCCTTCATCGATTGGTGGGACTTGTCCAGAAACCGTCGGCTCGCCCTGGAACCCTGGGGCTTCGATGCGATGAAGCCCGGCTCAAGAACCATCCGGCACGGTGTCTGGGCCGAGTCTGGCCACTCCACCTCGGGAGGGTCAACCATCGGCCGAGGGGATGGTCGAGGGGATTTGCCGACGGGGAGCGCACGCCCGCCCCACCCGACCCGGACCGCCTACTTGTCGGCGATGCAGTAGAGGTTCTGCCTCCCCCGCAGGAAGAGTTGCTTGCCCACGATCGCCGGAGAGGCGTCGAAGCCGTCGTCGAGACGGTTCTTGGCCAGCACCTCCAATGCATCGCCTTGACGGAGGACGGCGGTGTTGCCGTCGCGCCCCACCACATAGACCCGACCGTCGGCGGCCACAGGGGAGGCGTACACGCCATTGATCCCCTCCAGACGCTCGGCCTCGAAGCGGGCCTTGCCCGAACCGGCATCGAACGCCGAGAGCATCGCGCTGTTGTTGGAGAGGAAGTACAGCGTGTTCCCCACCAGCAGGGGCGACGGGACGTACGGAGTGCTCTTGGCGTGCGACCACACGATGCCATCGGTGCCGGTGAGATCGCCGGAACGGTCCAGGCGAATGGCCTGAAGGGCGTTGCCCCGATAGCCGCTCATCAAGAACACCCGATCCGCGGTGGAAACGGCCGAAGGGATGGCATTGACCGTCTGACCGGCGCACTCCCACAGCAGTTTGCCATCCTTGAGATCGTAGCTGCGGACCTTGTGGGTGCCGTTGACGATCACCTGTTTGCGACCGCCGTGGCTGACGATCAACGGCGTGCACCACCCGGTGGGCTCGTCACGTTGCTGGCGCCAGAGCTCACGACCGGTGCGCTTGTCGAGGGCCACGATGAAGTCGTCGCCCTCGTGGTCCCACAGCACGACCACCGTGTCGCCGTCGAGCGCCGGCGAACTGCCCTCACCGAAGCTGTTGCGCGTGCGCATGTCGCCCAGGTCCTTCTCCCAGAGGAGTCTGCCCTTCAGGTCGTACCCGTAGAGCCCGAAGGAACCGAAGGAAACGATCAGGTGCTGGCCATCGGTGACCGGCGAGGCCGAGGCGAATCCGTGATCCTTGTGGTGCCCCTCATGGGGCATCTGGGTCCGCGGCGAATGCATCCATCGTTGCTTGCCGGTCTTGCGGTCGAAGCTGATCACCGTGAACTGCTGGGCCCGCGTGGGTTGATCGACCATGCCCCCGCCCCCGCCCCTGCCGCCACGACGGGGGCGATCGGAACCTTCGGGGGGTGCGGCACCGGTTCCCGGGGTCTCTGCCGGAGCCTCGGCACCCGTCGGAATGGCCGTGAGAATGAAGACCTGATCCCCCCAGATCACCGGGGTGGAAGTCCCCCGCCCCGGAATCGACACCTTCCATTGCACGTTGTCCGACTCGCTCCACCGGGTCGGCGGATGGGCATCGGGAGCCACGCCATTGGCCAACGGTCCACGCCATGACGGCCAATTCGCGGACGAGGCCGCCTGGAGCGGGGCCAAGGCGCCCCAGAGACAGAGGGACAAGGTCGCGACGTGGAGAGGAGGGGTGGTCATGGCTTGGAGAAAAAGACGGCGGGCGAGCATCGCGGTTACAGAGGGCGATCGGGGCTCCATCAGGGATCGGTGCGCACCGATGTCGGCACGGAAGACTCCGGAACGGGATCGCTCAACGTTTTCAGGAAGGCCACCAGCGCCGATTGGTCTTCCGGGCTCAGATGGAGCCCTCCGGCCGCATGCTTGGCCAAGTTGGGATCCAGATTGGGGCTGGGCTGAACGCCCTCCGAGTAATGGCGCACCACCGCTTCCAGCGTCGGGAACCGTCCGTCGTGCATGTAGGGCGCGGTGTGGGCGATGTTGCGCAAGGTGGGGGTCACGAACTTGCCCCGGTCGGCCTCACGGCCGGTGACGCGCCCTCGACCGGGATCCGAAGGCTTTTCATCCAACCCGTTGTCGTGGAATTGGTGATCGGTGAAGAGCGGACCTCCATGGCAGTGGAAGCAATCGGCCCCACGTTGGCCCATGCGGGGTTCGTTTTCGGTCATGAACAACTCCAAACCCCGGCGCTCCTGATCACTGAGGCTGGCCTTTCCTTGAATCGACAAATCAAACCGGGATCGGAACCGGGTGAGGGTCAGGACGAACTGTTCCAAAGCCAACGCCATGCGCTCGGCGTCGATACGCGGCGTACCGAAGGCTTTTGCGAACAGGGCCGGGTAGTCCGGCATGCCCGAGAGTTTGCCGACCACCGAGTCCAAGGTCTCGGCCATCTCCGTCGGGTCCTGGATGGGCATCAACACCTGCTCCCGCAGCGACCGCGCTCGACCGTCCCAAAAGAACTCGTGCTTCCAGGCGAGATTGACCAAGGCCATGGACTGCCGGGCGCCCGATTGACCCCGGACGCCCGGACTGAAACGACGCGGGTCGGAAAATCCGGTTTCCGCCCCATGGCAGGAGGCGCAGGCGATGGATCCATCGGCCGACAAGGCGGTCTCGTGGAACAAGCGACGCCCCAACCCGATCCGTTCCTCGATCAACGGATTGTCCCGTGGGAGCGCCGGGATGGGAAAGGTTGCCGCCATGGCGAATCGATGGGGCGTGTGGTTCGTGGGCAGGTCTTTGGGAACGACCTGGGGAACCGCCTTCGCGGCCACCTCGGGAGCCTCAAGCCACTCCCCGACACGGAACGACAAGGGCAGGTTCCGGCCCAGGGCATCGGCCAATGGATCCTGGTCGCGCGAATGGGTGGAACGACCCTCCCGCGCCAGCGAAATCGGCCTGGGCAGGCGGAACAGGGATGCCAGATCCCAGTCCAAGCGGAGGGCCCCATCGCGGGTCAGATCCAACGGCACGGCGAGCGATACCCGGGTGCGGCGGGGATCCCGGGCGAAATGCAACGAGTAGCCGCCGATGGGGTCGGAGACCGAACGATGACGCCCTTCAAGCGCCATGAAGATGTACCCACCCTGCCAGTCCCAATGCAGGCCGTTGAGTGCCGGTGACAACGGATCGTCCGGCGACCGTCGGGCCGGATCGGCGTGGTTCTCGGTCGCATCCGGCCCGATCCAAAAACGCAGCGCCCGGTACTGACCCGCAGGAACCGCTTTCAAGCGCCACCGCAGACGACCGGAAGCGGCGTCGATCCAGGCATGGGCCGGAGCCACGTCCACCCACTTCCCTTCGACCGTCTCCAGTGCGGCCTCCGAGAACAGGGCGCTCAGTCGGGTCACCGACAGCACCTCGCCGGAACCGGTCTCGTGACGGAGCGCCTCAAGCTCGAGGGGCTTGCCGTCCCAGCGGGGGCGGAAGACCAGATCCAAGGAAACCCCAACCGCGGGGCCAACCATGGCCCACCCGATCAGGATCGCCATCCAGAGGGTTCTCCCACCGATCGATGCACGAAGTCGCCGGCTCATCGAAGCACACCGCGACGGCACACACCGTCGCTCAAGCACTGTGAGCACACGCGAGGATGCTTTCAACCGGTCACCGAAAAACAAACAGCGCGGCGGGGTGACCGGCACACCCGCCGCGCTGCATCGATCCCGCCTGAACGTCACTTCGCGCTGGCCGTGATCCAGGACTCCTTGCGGGCCGTCCACAGCACCGCGTTCTTGAGCAACTGCTGGTAGGCGGCGTGCCCGTGGGCGATGCCATCGTGGCCCAGCGTGATGCCGGCGATGCGGGCCTTCGGGTGCTTCACCACGAAGATCTGCGGGAAGTCCTGGTTCTTGGACTTGGATCGGGCGGTGGCCAACACCTCGATGGGCGTGCCCGCCGGATCGGCCTGGAAGTAGTAGAGCTCGTCGCTGAGCTTGAAACGCTCCGGCACGCCCTGCATCAGCGGATGCTTCACGCCCGAGGCCGCGACCTCGAACTCGCCGTAGGCGTCGTGGCCCCGGGAACCGCCACCGGCGAGTTCCCGGTTGTAGGCGGGCCAGTTGGCCCAGTTGTACCAGAGGCCCGGGTGCAGCAGCACCAACCCCTTGCCGGCCGCGGCATGGGCGGCGATGGCCTCGCGCACCGCCGCGTCGGGAAACGCCTTGTTGGCGCTGATGAGCAGGATGTCCGCCGAGGTCACGGCCTCGACCGTCACGTCCTGCGGCTCCCGGTACTGGGCCGAGATGCGGCCAGAACCATTGAGCATGGCCACATCGGCCAGGTTGAACCAGCGGTTGTAGTCGTGCGAGGCACCGCCCCCGATGAGCAGCGTCCTGATGCCGTTGCCCCACTTCAAGGGTGCAGCCGCGGGCTCGGCTTGGACCTGCTCGGGCCCAGCCGGGGCGCCCAACTCGGCGGTGATGGCGAAGAGGGTGGGCGCCACTTCGTTGTCATAGCTCTCCAGCACCAACTTCTGGATCACGCCGGGCTTGGTGATGTTCTTGGAAAGCCAACGGATCTGGCCGGGACCCTTGGTCCAGCTCGGAAGTCCCTTGGAACCGGTCACATCGGGCCGGCCGCGGTAATCGGCGATTTCCACGCCGTTCTTCAGGACGATCTCCTGGGTGGCTCCGCCTTCGAACACCGCCGTGATCTTGAGGGCGTTGATCTTCTCGCCGACGGCCGGGTAACCCCAACCCGCCACGCCGCCCAGGATGTGCAGCTTGGAGGCGGCCACGCCCACCTTCACCTCGACCCGCTTCGGCAGGTTCTTGCGCGACCAGGAATCCGGGGCACCGCCCTTGAGCACCACCACATTGGCGACGGACTTCTCCGGGCTGATGACATCGAACGGGATGTCCTCGACCCGCTTGAGTCCGTGGCTGCGGAAGCTGACGGTGTCGTCCTCCTGCTCCGGCGTGATGTAGAGACCACGACCGCTGTTGGCGGTGAAGGCCCCACCCAGGTCGATGATGCGGAAACGGTTGTCGTCGACCGTCATGTAGGCGAGCAGGTCGCGCAGGGCCGCGGCCCCCAACGCATCGAAGCCCTCGGGCATGAGCGAGCGGCCGGTGGACTTGCGGCTGGCGATGTCGGAGACACGCAGCGTGTGATCGGACGACGCGTCACGCAGGACGAGTTCCGAGGCGTTCTCCCGATCGATGACGCCGTCGAACTGATCGCCCGACTTGGTCTCGATGCTGATGCTGATGAAGTTCGGTTCTACCACGCGGTTCGGGTCCACGATGTGGATCAGCAGGTCGGCGGCACCATGGGCGCCCATGCCGTTGAGGTTCGGGGCGAGGTTGCGGCCCTCGCCCTTGTAGATGTGGCAACCGGCACAATTGGCGGTGAACACCTTCTTGCCGTTGGCCACGTCGCCGGGCTTCTCCACCTCCGGGCGCAGCTTGGCGATCAGCGCGTCCTTCTCCTTGGCCTCCGGCCCCTTCAGGTCATCGATCACCTGGGTGGCGCGTGCGGCGATCTTGGGATCACCGTGGGTGCGCAGGCGGTGGAGACGGGCAGGCCCCAGCAGCACCACGTCGATCTTGCGGGCCGCCAACGCCTCGATGAAGGCCGCGGACGATTCGGCCCGCTTGAGCACCTGGGCGAACGCCGTCTCGAGCTGACCGGTGGGCAACTGGGCGAATCGCTCCACCAGGGCCATCCCGCCCTCGGGAGCGGAGCCCAGGGCTTCGATCAGCGACTTCTGGAGCGCCGGGCTGATGGCCGGGGTGACCAGCGACGCCACGGCCGGGATGACCGAGGGCTCGATGTTCCGCACACCGATGAGGTTGGCCGCGATCTGGCCGCGCGAGGCATCCGGAATCGAGGCGTCGCGGATCTGGGCCGAGGCGGCCTGGATGGCCGGCTTGAGCTCGGCCGCCAACGCGGTGGCCGCCTTCCAGCGGGCCACCAGGGGCAGCACCGATCCGGCGGTCCGGCCAGAGGCGAGGAGCGACTTCAGGGCGCCCAGATTGGCCGCATCCAGTTCCGGCTGCAGGCGGACGTCGAGCGCGGCCGACAACGCCTCGAGGGCGGCGGCCTTGAGGCCGTCGGTGGCGGCCGATTGACGGGCCAGCAACTGCACCATGCGACCGGCCAGCGCCGCATCGCGACGATTGGCCACCAGACGCGCCAGGTGCGGCACATAGCCGGCAAGGAAGGCCGGATCCTTGGCGGCGAAGGATGCTTCGAGGAAGAGCAACGGATCCCGATCGGCAGCACCCACAGCAGCGGACTCCAACCAGCGGTCCTTCAGGTTCGGCCACGCGGCCACCACGGCGTCGGCCAAGGCGCGGGAGGCCGGCAGGGAACCCGCGGCCATCAGGGCGTTGATGCGCACGCGGCCGTCGGGATCGCTCAGGCGCTCGATGACCGCCTTCTCGGTGGTCTTCACCGGATCGGAATCCTGGGAGCGGAGATTGGACGGGTTGGACACCAGTTCGGTGGCCACGCGCAGGGCGTTCTTTCGGACCCAGGCCGACGGGTCGTTCAGGACGGCGGCAGCCGCGTCATCCTGCCAGGGCACGGGACCATGGACGGCCGCCACCCGGTAGAGCCACAGCGCCTGGATGCGGGCCTCGGCAGGAGCCGAGGTGTCGCCGATCAACTGGCCGATGCCCTCCAGGGCCGAAGCCAACAGCGAGGGCTGTTCGATCAGCAGTCGGTTGGCCGTGGATCGGACCCAACCGTTGGGGTGGCTCAAGGCGGCGACCAGCGTCTCCGCGTCGTTGCGGTCGAACTTCACCGTCGGCAGCGTCTTGGCTTCCTGGTGCTGGATGCGCCAGATGCGGGTGAAGTGGTGATCCCGATCCGGGCGGGCGGCCGCGTTGCGGGCGCCGTGACCCGGACCCCGGGTGTCGTTGTGCACGGCGATCTGGTTGTACAGATCGACCAGGTAGATGGCCCCGTCGGGACCGACGCGGCTGTGGATGGGACGGAACCAGTAATCGGTGCTGGCGAGGAACTCGGTCTGCTTGCGGCCGTCCTCCTTGCGCCCCTGATAGGTGGCACCCTTGGGGTCGAGGAACTCGTGGTGGAAGAGCTGGCGGGTGGCCTCGCTCATGAAGAACGAATACCGCTCGGTGGCCGCCCACTTGGCCGGCCAGGCGCCGCCGTCGTAGATCGTCGAGCCCGCGGCCGCGGTCCACGCGCCCACCCAATCGATCTGGACATAGGGCTGACGCTTCTCGTCGAAGGCCGGGTAGATCTTGTTCTCTTCGATGACATTCAGGAACGACTTCATGCCGCCGACCTGCCCACGGGCCAGGATCTTCTCGGGGATGACCACGTGGCAGATGGGCTCGCCGCAGGTGGCGGTCGTGAAGAGGATCTCGTTGTCGGGGGCGATCTCGCAGCCCCAGGTGTTGCAGCCGCCGGCGGCGATCTGCTCCACGGCCGAGCCGTCGGGCTTGAAACGGTAGATGCCCGCGGCGATGTCGCCGAAGTCCTTGGATCCGTCACCCGACTTCACGCGGCCGCGGGTGTAGCCGACCGATCCGTAGATCCAGCCGTCCATGCCCCACCGGAAATTGCTGATGACCGCGTGGGTGTCGAAGGTGCCCCAACCGGTGTAGAGCGTCTCGACCTTGTCGGCCCTGCCGTCGCCATTGGTGTCGCGGATCCACAGGATGTCCGGGGCCTGGGCCACGATCACGCCGTCCTTCCAGAACACCAGCGAGGTGGGCAGTTCGAGGCCGTCGGCGAAGAGGGTGCGCTTGTCGGCCACGCCGTCGCCGTTGGTGTCCTCGAGGATCGAGATGCGGTCCAGTGGCTTGCGGGATTCCTTGCCACCGACCGGGAAGGCCGCCGGGTTCTGGGCGCGGTTCCAGTAGGCCTTGAAGTCGTTCTTGTTCACGTCACGACCACCCGGGTACTCGGGGGTTTCGACCACCCACAGACGCCCCTTCTCGTCCCAATCCATCGACATGATCTTCTCGGCGACGTTCTCGTCGGCCGTGAGGGAGACCTTGAACTCCGGATGGGTCTGGAAGGTCTTGAGCGCCTCGGCGGCGGGCTTCGGCCCACCGGCCGGGTACTTGAGCGAGGCCAGTTCCTCGGGTTTGCAGAACTCGTCGGCATTGGCGCGCTTGCCGGCCCAGGCGATGCCCCGCAGCAGGATGGCCCGGTAATGCGGGGTGTTGAACGAGTCGTACTCGTGGCCCGGGATGCTCACGAAGGCCCGGTACGGGGCCTTGCCCTCGGGCAACGTCTTCTCGTAGGTCCACAACTGGGGCCAGATGTTGAACACGTCGACGAAGCTCTGGGCCAGGACGTCGACGTCCGCGGCCATGTCGAGGCGGTTGTAGACCTCGTCCTTCCAGTCGAAGTTCGACACTCCCTTCACGATCGGGTGCTCGGGGTTGACGAAATAGACCCCGACATTGCCCTCGTGCCACTGGGTCTTCTTGTCGCCGTCCCAGCGCCAGGCGCCGCCGATGATCTTCTTGCACCACTCGTGCTGGTCGCCGCTGACCACGCCGTCGTGGAGCACCACCACGCCACCGCCGCGGGCCAGGAAGTGCTCGAAGCGCGCCCGCTCGTCGCCGGTGATCTTCATGCCGTCGGCCGCGTAGATCACGAGCACATCGGTGGCCTCGAGTTGGGCCGCCGTCGGGAATTCCATGGCACCGCTGGCGGTGACTCCCCGTTCGGTGAGGAGCTTGGCCCATTCGCCCAGGAACCGGGGATGGTCGTGCTGGTTGGGGCCGTGGGTCTTGACGCCGCCGCGGATGAACACGCGGAGCGGTGCGGCATGGAGTCCGAGGGTGAGCGCCAACAGGGCCCACATCGGCAGGAGGGATCTCAGCAACTGTTTCATGGCTTCAGTCAGGCAACGCGAACCGCGGACGCCGTCCCCGGCGCGCGTATTCGGTGGAGGATTGACCCTCCGGGAACGCACGACGGCAAGGAGAACCGGTCGAGGCGGGGAACGTTGTGTGGAGGATCCTATCCGAACCGGCGACAGAACGCTATGCACGGATGCCTCCCGGGATCGTCATCGAGGCACCAGCAGCGCCGGTGGGGTATGGACGAAGCATTTGAAGCCGGAGCCATCCGGGGTCACCGTGGTGGACATTCATGACCGACTGCTTCGAGTTGCTCCAAGAACCCCGTCGCCCCTGGATCGACGCCGACGCCCTGAAGGCCCGCTTCCTGGAACTCTCCGCCGCGGCCCATCCCGACCGCGTCCATGGCGGGACCGAGGCCGAAAGGAACGCGGCCACCGCCCGTTCGGCCGAGTTGAACGCCGCCTACAACACGTTGCGGGAGCCCCGGGACCGGCTCTTCCACCTGCTCGAACTGGAACGGGGCGCCCCTTCCCGCGACATCCAGCGCATCCCCGCCGGAACCATGGACCTGTTCGTCGAGATCGGTCAGACCTGCCGCGATGCCGACACCTTCCTGGCGTCGACCCCCGAAAGCGACGCCCCGATGCTCCGGCTCCAGCGGATGCGTCAGGCGCTCGAATGGAGCGGGCGACTGATGGACCTGCAGCGGCAGGTCCATGCGCGACGCGAGGCCCTCGAGGAGACCCTCAGGTCCCTGAACGCGACCTGGGAATCGGCCCCTCCGCCGCCCTCACCGGAACGCCGCGATCGCCTCCCGCTCGAGGCCCTCGAGGAATCGGCCCGGGCCATGAGCTACGTGAGCCGGTGGACCTCGCAACTGCAGGAGCGGCTGGGTCAGCTGGCGCGCTGATTTCGGGGCGGCCCCTGGCCTGCGCCCAACGGGCGGACCATCACGTGGTCGTCCATCACGTATCCGCCCCCGATGTCGTGGACCACCGACGTTTCGCGGACGAATCCGTGCCTCAGGTAGCAGGCGATCGCCCGGGCGTTCGATTTGTTGACGTTGAGGCGGATGCTCCCGCAACCGGCCGACCCGGCCGACCGGAGGACGTGCTCCAGAAGGCGGCTTCCGACGCCCTTCCCCTGGAACTCCGGCAGCACATAGAGCTTGTGCAGGTGCAGCACCCCGGACTCCGCATCGATCCGGGTGGCCAGATAGCCGACCGGGGTCTCGGCGACCCTGGGCCATTCGAACACGACCCCGGATCGCAGGTCTTCCCGCAGGCGTTCGATGGAATACATCCAGTCGAGCATGTACTCGATCTGCCCGACGGAGATCATCCCGGGATAGGAGAGCCTCCAGATGCGCTGGGCGAGGGCCCGGATGACCGGCAGGTCCGACTCCAGGACCCGCTCGATGGAGACCGGCGGGGCCGACGGGTTCATCGCGGATCCCTCAGGACCTCGATGCGGTTGGTGTGGGCGATCCCGAGTTCCAGCAGCTCGGCGTTGAAGAACAGGTCCGTCCGCAGGGGGCGTTCCCCCTCGATGGGATAGGCTTTGCGGGCCGCGGCCACATCCGACATCGAGACCACGTCGAGGGCCACCAGATCGGTCCCGAAGCGGAGCTCGTTGAGCGCGATGGTGTCGTGCAGGCGGGCCTTGTCGTCGCCCCGGACCTGTCCCACCAGGGCGTCGGTCACTCCGAAGGCCACCTTGGGCATGAGGTCGTCCAGGGCGCACAGCTCGGGCACCGACTCCTCGGTGCGGCTGGGATCGGCCTCGAACCGGTACATGTTGTCGACCGAACCGAAGGCCAGCGACAGGAGATGCCCGTAGATGCCCCCGGAGTGGTGGGTCAGCAACGGGGTCACCGGAATGATGCGGGTGACCTGCCGGGTGAGCAGCTTGGACACGTGGGAACGGCGGCCCACGGCGAATCGGTCGCCCTTGCCGAACTCGAGGTCCCCGAAGACCAGCTTCCCCAGGACCGGGGATTCGTAGAACTGCAGCGCATCCCATCCTTCGTCGGTGGTCGCCACGCATCGGACCCCCAGACGTCGGGCCAACTCCTGGAAGCCGGCCGCCTTGAGATCGCGGGCCTGTCGGTCCCAGATCACGATCCGCCCCGCCGGATGCCCTGCCCGGATCAACGATTCGACCAGGGCTTCGACCACGGAGGGACGGGTACCGGTCAGCGCTCCGGGCGCTGAGACCACCTTGAATCCCACGATGTCCTGCGGCTGGACCCAGACCTTCCATGCAGAGGCCGCGTTGGTTTTTCCGGACATCGCCAGAAGACCCCGCTCCACCATCTTCCGCACGGTTTCGGACTCCGGAACGAAGGCGGTCGTGGCCCGGGGATCGGAGACCGCGTGGATCCGGGCCTTGGACGGAGCGGGGACCGAGGACGAGGCGGGAGGAACGCCGGCGGGAGACACGGACGCAGCCGACACACCGGGTCGACCCGACCAGGCCAACACCCCGCCCCAGAGCAACATGGACATCCAGCGATGCATCCGATCCGCGGATCATGCCTTCGGCCGGGCTCGCAGGCAAAACAACGATGCAAGCACTGCCCGGCCCGAAGCGCGGTGATCGGTCGTTGCCGCGCTGCGGATGAAGAACGGTGGCGGGCGGTGCCACCCGATCCCTCCCCACCGCCCCGGAGGCTGTCGCTCATACGGTGGCTCGACGGGATCGGACCCAAAAAAAAGCCCCCGTCGCAGGGACGGGGGCCGTAAACAAAACCGGGGCGCCAGTCAGAGGATGACCGTACGCCCCGGGGAATAATCAGAATCAGTTCAGTAGGACTTAGTGGAGATTCTGGGACGTTGAACAACGACACCCCAGAAAACGAACGATGCCAGACACCTGAAGGGGCTTCTCAAACTTACATTCAAAGTGAAAATCCATAATAGACGTTCAGAATGAATATAAGGGACACCTAATTGTAGTGACCATTTTGAGAAACCGAAGAGACAACACATCGAAAGCGATCCGACTTCAGACAACTTTTTTGAATCTCTCTTCCAGACTTTTTTTCGAAGTCTTTTTAGGAGCTTTTTTCAGGAGCTCTTTTAGGGGCTTTTTTAGGAGCTCCCTTTGCGAACCCTGCCCCTTTGCGAACCCTGCAGGCTTGGTTTCCGACACCAAAACTTCAGTCCTTACTTTCAGAACACTGCTTCCAAAGAACGAGCGAAGGTTAGCCGATGATTCCGGTTCGTCAAGAGCATCTTGGATCTTTTTGTCGGGCTTTTTCAACAACCGCAGATTCGACATGAAGTTTTTACGTCCCCGGCTCTGTTCATGAATAACCATCAACAAATCCGCCGTAGAATTCATTCGGATGGAGCCAGCGGACGGTGGTTGGCATCTCTTCGCGTGTCCCCGACAAGCTCGACCGGGGCGCTTCCGCATTGCTGCGAATCGCCGGCTTCGCACTCCCGTTCTTCAGGGCTTTCTGATTCCAAAGAACTCCGGAGATACCGTCCCCGCTTTCACGGTTTTGGGACGGGGAATCCACCGAAACACGGTGAAGGATGGCCCCGAACCCCCACTTGGCAAGGGCTCCGGGATCACGGTTCCCATGGCAACCCTCGAAGCGGCGACGCCCGGTGAACGCAGGAAATGTTCAGGGACAGGCTTTTCCGGGACGGTTGCTTTCCCTCCGATTCCATCCTACCGCTCTCCCGCGGCGCCCAACGCTTCGCATCGAACGTGACCCCCCTCGAACTCCTGCTGTTCGCCCTCACCCTGCTGGTGATGTTCATCGGCTTCGCCGGGGCCTTGCTGCCCGGACTCCCGGGCACCCCGCTGATCGCCGTGGCCGCACTCATCCATCGATGGATCCTGGGCGGGCGCGGGGCCGGCAATGGGGTGCTGCTGACCCTGGTGGTGGTGGCGGCCGTGTCGGCCGTGCTGGATTTCGCCGCCGCGGGCTATGGGGCCAAGCGCCTCGGAGCCTCGTGGCGTGGGATGGTCGGCGCGGCGATCGGAGCGGTGCTGGGCCTGGCATGGCCGCCCCTGGGGTGGATCCTCGGGCCGCTGCTGGGCGCGATCGCCGGCGAATGGATCGGCGGACGCCCCTGGACGGAGGCCCGGAGCGCGGGCCTCGGGGCGGCTCTGGGACTGGTCGCCGGCACCGCGGTCAAGGTCGCGGCCGCCGGGGCCATGATCGCCCTCTGGACCGTCCACATCCTGTGGCGCGCCTTCAACGCCGCTTGAACATCGGAGATTCCGGGCTTCCGTCCGACTCCAGGTAGGCCAACAGGTCGAGGATGTCCTCCCTCGACCAGGCCGACAGCAACCCCTCGGGCATGGGCGAAACCCTGGACGCGACCCGCTGGCGAACCTCCTCGGGCTTCACCGTCTCCTTCCGGTCGGTCAAAGGGTCCACCCGGATCACGATCCCCGCGGCGGATTCCTCCAGCACCCGGCCGGTGATCTCCCTCCCATCCTTGAGCGAGAGGGTCATCGACTGGTACTGCTCCGAGACCACCGCACTGGGATCGACGATGGAACGCCAGAGGTCGGTGCGGGAGTAGCGGCTCGACACCCCGGTCAGGTCCGGGCCGGTCACGCCACCGGCACCCCTGAAACGGTGGCAGGCGGCGCATTGGGACAGGTGATACACCTGCTCGCCCCGTGCATGATTCCTTCCCGAGAGGGGCGCTCCCAGCACATCGGCGAGGTCGTCGAATCTCCAGGGCTGATTGCCCCGGGGACGCTTCTGGGTCGGGGTGACCGGGACGGCGGTGGCGGCAAGCGAGGCCGGAGGCTGTCCGCTCGTGGGGCCGTTCAGCAGCTCCGCGATCGGCCCCTTCTCCGCGTCGGGAACCGCCGCGAAGGCCTTCTGGCCGATCCGCTTGACCAGCGGATCGTATCCCGCCCCCGGACCCGGCTGCTGGTCCACGTCGAGGAACCACTGCGAGTAGGCGGCCGGAAGATGCCCCCACCCCGCGGGCGGTTGGCGGAACCAGGCGAAGTAGCGGCGGCGCAGCTCCGGGGTCCATCCCTGGGTCATCCCCTGCAACACGGCCGTGTAGTGCAGCTGCTCCTGCCAGGTCTTCGAGGCATCGCGCAGCCCGAGGATCTTGGGTACCGCATCGCCATCCCCCAGCGACACCAGCAACTGCGACAACTCCCGGTTGCGGGCCCAGGTCGCGGCCGGGAACTGCTTCGCGAGCTTCTCGCGGGCCATCGGTTGGATCGCCTCCGGGATGCCGTGGCGGGCGAAGGCCACCTCGATCACCCGGAGCTTGGTCAGGAACAGTTCCTCATCCAGGGCATCGAGCGGCCAGCGGGCAAGGGCCTTGAGCAGGGCCACCTGCTGGGCGGCATCGCCGCACCGCGCCAGGGCCAGTAGGGCGGTCAGTCCGATGCGGGGATCCCCCTCCGACAGGGCCTTCTCGGCCCAGCTCGCCACGGGCTGGGACTCGAGCGCGATCCGGGCCGCGTGGCGCACCATCGGATCCGGGGAGCCCAGGCTCGTCCAACCGGCAGCCATCCAAGCGGCATCTTCCCGTCCGTGGAACGACTCCCATCGGCGGCGCTGCGCCCGGGCCTCATGGGCACCGGTCACCGCCGCCGGAGCAGTTCCGGCATCGGCCTTGCCGACATGGGTCAACCGGTACAATCCCGACTGGGTGCCACGACCGCCCGTGATGCAATAGATCGCGCCATCCGGCCCCACCTCGAGGTCGGTCAGGTTCATCGCGGATCCCCGGAACAGCGTCTCGACCCGTCCGGTGTACCCGCCCCCCTTCTCGTCGAGATGCACGGCGATCAATCGCCCGAAGACCCAATCCAACCCCAGAAGCGCGTTGTGGTAATGGGGGGGGAAGGCCGTACCCCGCCCGGAACGGAGCCCCGTCGGCGACCCGATGCCCACCTCCGCCACCGGTGGCACCGAATCGGCGTAGTATTCGGGCCACTTGCCGGAGCCCTCGCGATAGCCGTGATCGGAACCGCTGACCAGATGCTGGATCCGGCAGGGCCGGTACCAGGGGGTGCCCCAGTCGCGCTCCATGTCGGAGTCGAAACCGAACAGTTCCCCGTCGGCATTGAAGGCGATGCCGTAGGCGTTGCGCATGCCGGCCGAGAACAGGCGCGCATCCCGACCGTCCCGGTCCACGCTCAACACGAAGCCGCCGGGGGCCTTCCGGCCGGCCCCGAACCCGTTGACATCCTCCTGCCGGGGCATGGCCAGATCCTCGGCGTAATGGCGCACGGGCGAGGTCGGCGACAGGTCGTCGGGCACATCGCTGAAATTGCCGGCCACGGCGTAGATCCGATCGTCCGGGCCCTTCACCAGGGCATGGGGTCCATGCTCCCCGCCGCTGCCCTTCCATCGACGAAGCAGTTCGGTGGACTCGTAACGACCATCGCCATCGGCGTCGCGGATCCGGTACAGGTGGTAGCCCTCGGGCCCGCGCCCGTTCAGGTACAGGGCTCCGAACGCATGCAGCAACCCCATCGCCCCGCCCACCTGGGTCTCCAACCGTTCCACCTTGGCCACCTTGCCCTGGTCGATCGTCAGGCGAAGCAGCGGTTCACTGCCTTGGGGGCTGAGGATCAACCGCCCCTGGTCGTCCCGGGTCATGGAGATCCAGGACCCCTCGCCCGGCCGGGCGCTGTGGATCAACTCCAGACGGAATCCTTCCTTCACCTGGATGCCTTCGACCGGGGTGGCCGTGGCGTCGAACGAAACCGGTCCCCAGGGAGCCGTGCCGGCGGGGCCCAGCAATTGGACGCGGGTCCAGCCGGACACGCCGTCGGACGAGGTCTCCCAGGTGCCATCGGTCACGAGATCCACGCGGGCGGCGTCGCGCATGAGGAACTCGATCCGACCGATGATCCCGGCACCGCCGGCGAGATTCCGAGCCCGGATCTCGAGGACGTTGTCTCCCCGTGCCACCGAGCGGATCTTCAACCGGGTGGGTTTGTTGGGCGAACGGGCGATCCCCATTCGCTGGCGATTGATGGAGACCTCGGCCTCGTCGTCGGCGGCGATGACCACATCGCCTCCCATCGCCCCCGGCGGCACCTGGAAGGTCTTCCGGAAGAATCGGACCTCGTTCTCGGTGCCGGCCGGACCCCAGATCCACTGCGGCACCGCCTCCGCATGGACGACACGGGCCCAGAAAAGCATCAGGACGAGGCAACGGAAGGTCACGCCCCATCAAAGCCGGTCGCCCAGACCGACGAAAGCCCGGAAATGGCCCTCCCGTCGGGTCCTTGTTTCCGCGGCCGGGCCGGATCCCCACCCCCCATCCGGACCGGGTTGGAGGCTCAAAAAAAGCTCTGGCCGACCGGATTCCCGATGTCATGCTCCACCCGTTGGTTCTCCAGAGATCCTCTCGAACGCCGCCACGACGGGAGGGGGGGTCTCGTTCCGGGAAGCCCGCAAGGTGGACCGGTAGAGGAGGATTAGTTTGGTTGTTTGGGTTAGGCGGGTGCCGCAAGGCACCCGCTTTTTCATTCCGCCGCGCGCCTCTTCTCCGGGGACCGGCCGCGATGATTGCCCGCGACAGCCGCGGACCATCGGGAATACCGTGCCGCCGCGATGCGCCTTTCCGACCGTGGATTCCTGTGGCTCGCCGAGGGGTTCGGCTCGGGACGACTGCATCCGGGACCCGGCACTTGGGGCAGCCTCGTCGGCTGCGGCTGGACCCTGGTCCTGCTGGTTCTGCCAGTTTGGACGGGGGCCATCGCGATGATCGGGGCCATCGTGCTGGCGGTGCCGGTCTGCTCCCGGGCCGAGGCACTCATCGGCAAACCGGACCCCGGATCGGTCGTCCTCGACGAAATCGTCGCCGTCCCCCTCGCCCTGCTGCCGCTGAAAGCCGGGGAACTTCTGGGCCTGATCCCGAGCCAGAAGCTGACCGGGGGTGCCGACGCGATCCCCTGGTGGCTGGCCGCCTTCGCCCTGTTCCGTCTGCTCGACATCACCAAACCCGGGCCGGTCGGCGCGCTGCAACACCTGCCGCGCGGCTGGGGCATCGTGATGGACGACGTCGCCGCCGGGCTGATCACGGGTCTCCTGCTGTTGACCGCGGCCCTCCTGATGCGTTGATTCGGCGCGAAAACCAAACACCGAGCCCACAGACCCTCCCATGTCCTCCGCCCCGGCCCCCCGTTTTCCCAAGCCCGCCGCCCTGAAGGGCGCCGGCGACCTCCGTCACCGCTTCGTCGAACTCGGCCACCCGGTGCCGGTCGATGACGCTCCTCGGCCAGAGGTGCTCGGGCGCCCGATCCCGGCGGGGATCGGCATTCCGAAAACCATCGGCAACCGCTGGGCCATCCTGCCGATGGAGGGCTGGGACGGCACCCCGGACGGGCGTCCCACCGACCTGGTGCGCCGGCGTTGGCAGCGCTTCGGTCAGAGCGGGGCCAAGCTGATCTGGGGCGGCGAGGCCGTGGCGGTGCGCCCGGACGGCCGGGCCAACCCGCATCAACTGGTGCTCTCCGAGACGAATCTTCCTGAACTGGAATCGCTGCACCGCGAGCTGGTCACCGCCCATCGGGAGCGGCATGGCGACACCGGAGACCTGTTGGTGGGGCTGCAGCTCACCCATTCCGGCCGCTTCGCGCGTCCCAACGACAAGACCCGCCTCGAACCCCGGATCGCCTACCGCCACCCCCTGCTCGATGCCCGTTTCGGCATCACCGACGACCGTGCCGTCCTGACCGACACCGAGGTCGACGACCTCGTGGCCGACATGGTCGCCGCCGCCGTCCGGGCCCAGCGGGCGGGCTTCGACTTCGTGGACCTCAAGCACTGCCACGGCTATCTCGGGCACGAATTCCTCTCGGCCGTGACCCGGCCGGGTCGCTACGGCGGAAGCTTCGTCAACAGGACCCGTTTCCTGACCGAACTCGTCGCCGGCATCCGGCGGGATGCCCCGGGGCTGGCCCTCGGGGTGCGCCTGAGCCTCTTCGACAGCTTCCCGTTCCAGAAGGGCCCCGACGGCGTCGGCATCCCCACCCCATGGACCGGACCCTATCCCTTCGCCTTCGGAGCGAACCCGGCTAACCCCCTCGAGATGGACCTCACCGAGCCGTTCGCCTTCCTCGGACTGCTGGAATCGTTGGGCATCCGCCTGGTCTGCCTCACGGCCGCCAGCCCGTACTACAATCCGCACCTGCAACGCCCGGCCATGACGCCGCCGAGCGACGGCTACCTGCCGCCGGAGGACCCGCTGGCGGGCGTGGCACGGCAGATCGAGGCCGTGGCCCGGGCCAAAGCGCAGTTCCCGAATCTGGTGCTCGTGGGCTCGGCCTACACCTACCTGCAGGAGTGGCTGCCGGCGGTCGCCTCGGCCCAGATCGGCGCGGGCCGGGTGGATATGGTGGGCCTGGGGCGGATGGTCCTGAGCTACCCGGAGCTTCCGGCCGACGTCCTCGCCGGACGCCCGATGCAACGACGTCAGGTCTGCCGGACCTTCAGCGAATGCACCACCGGACCGCGCCGGGGTCTGGTCAGCGGCTGTTTCCCGCTCGACGACTTCTACAAGAACCATCCCGACGCGGCCCTGCTCAAGGGTTGAAGCCCTGGAAGCTCCGAGCCTCACCCCGCCTCTGCCGCCCGAACCGACTGGCCCGGATCGGCGAACTGCCCCGCTGGATGGCCACCGCCCGCTCTCTGGTCGAGGTCTTGGGTGTCTGAACCGGACCTTCGCTTCGCGGACCGGTCGGCAAATGCGCTGTCCTAACCGGGCCGACCCGGGTACGACCTGCGGATCATGCGCTGGATCCACTCCGCCACCACGATGCTCGGGCTGGCCTTGGGACTGGCCGGGGCCCACCCCGCCGCCCGGGCCGAAACGCCGCTGGCCGTCCGCCTCGGCTACCCGGCCGACGCCAAGCTGCTCATCATCAATGGCGACGATTGCGGGATGTGCCACACGGCCAACCTCGCCACCATCGAATGCCTCGAGCAGGGCCTGATGACCAGCGCGACCCTCATGGTCCCCTGCCCCTGGTTTCCCGAGATGGTGGACTACGCCAAGAAGCACCCCGAGAAGGATTTCGGGCTGCACCTGGCCCAGACCTCGGAATGGCGCTTCTACCGCTGGGGCCCGGTCGCCTCCCGATCGGAGGTCCCGGGCCTGATCGACCCCGACGGCCATCTCTGGCAGAGCGTCCAACAGGTCTATGCCAAGGGCACCCCGCAGGAGGCCTATGTGGAGTCCCGCGCCCAGATCCGCCGAGCCCTCGCGGCCGGGGTCGATGTCACCCACCTCGACTCCCACATGGGCACGCTCCAGCTCAACGCCGCGTACGCAGAGCAGTACCTGAAGTTGGCCGTGGAGTTCGACCTGCCGGTCCGCATGGCTTCGCAGGCCACTCTGGAGAAGATGGGCGGCCCGACGCAGCGGGCGACCTTCGCCGCGAAGGGCATCGTATTCCCCGACGACTTCGTCTACGAGGACCTGAAGGACGAGCCCAAGGATGTGAAGGGCTTCTGGATGCGCAAGCTGGCCAGCCTCAAGCCGGGCGTCACCGAACTCTACATCCACGCCGGCATGGCCACCGACGAGTTGAAGGCCATCACCGGCAGCTGGAAGACCCGGACCGAGGAGTTCGAGGCCTTCACCCGAGACCCGGACCTCAAGGCGCTGGTGGCCCGCGAGAAGATCATCCGCATCGGTTGGAGACCGTTGAGGGATCTCCAGCGCCGGGAACGCAAGGGGCGCTGACCGGCAGAGACAGGCCCCCTCCCCCTCCACGAGAACCGATGACTCCCGCCTCCGGCAGACCCGGCTACAATGCCGCCATCGACGGCCTGCGGGGCATCGCCATCCTGGGAGTCTGGCTCTTCCATCTCCACCCACCGCTGATGCCCGGGGGATTCCTTGGCGTCGACGCGTTCTTCGTGCTGTCGGGCTTCCTCATCCATGGCCTCGTCGCGGCCGACCTCGAGTCCGGGCGGTTCTCCTTCGCCGAGTTCTACCTCCGACGGATCCTGCGACTGCTGCCCAACGCCACCCTGACGATCCTCGCCACGCTGGCGCTCTGGAACCTCTGCCTGCCGCCCAACGCAGCGATCCAACCGGGCCTCCATGGGCTCTTCACCCTGGCCAACCTCTCCAATCTCTTCGTCTGGAGACATCTCGGCAGCTACTGGGGCGACGCGGCCGAGGGCGCTCCGCTGACCCACTTCTGGAGCCTGGGCATCGAGGAGCAATTCTACCTCTTCTTTCCGGCCCTGCTCTTCGTGCTGCATCGCTGGCGCCGACTGCATCTCGGCAGCCTAGCCGTGCCGGCCCTCGCGAGCCTCGTGCTCTGGATCCTGGGCTCGCGGAACCACCCTTCGGGGACCTTCTACCTTCTGCCCACCCGGGCTTGGGAACTGCTGCTCGGGGCGGTCGCCGCCCACTGGGCGGGGTCGTCTGCGGCGGCCCGACGCCCGCCTGCCGTCACGGGTTGGGTCGGTCTGGTCCTGCTCCTGGCCAGCCTCGTCGCGGTGCCGCATGCCGATTCGTCCCTCGGGGTGATCGCGCTGATCCCGACCTTCGGTACCGCCGCCGTCCTGGTCTCGGTGCGCCATCCGACCCATCCCCTGGCGCGGGCACTGGCCCACCCCGCGCTGGTCGGGCTGGGCCTGAGGTCCTACTCGCTCTATCTGTGGCATTGGCCGCTGATCGTGCTGTTCCGCCTCCTGGCCAATTACCGGGAACTCCCCGAAACGGCCGGAGCCGTGGCCGGCGGCATCCTGAGTCTGGGAGCCGCGGCCGCCGCCTATCGCTGGGTGGAGACCCCCTTCCGCGACTCGGGTTGGCCGCGCACACGGCGCCTGGCCTGGCTTTCGGGCGGACTGGCCCTGACGACGGCCCTGTGCCTGGGGTCGTGGCGCCGCACGGCCGAGGTGGATCCGCTGGGTCGCTTCGACCCCATGACCTTCTCGGGCCGCCTGTACGACTGTTCGACGCCCCAGGATCCCCGTTGGAGCGAATCTCCCCGCTACCGGGGCTGCCGCATCCCCGTGCCCTCGGCCGAACGGCCGTCGGAACCGTGGCGCACGGGCGGCATCCGGCCGAACGGAGACACCGCGCGGCCCCGGGTGGTCGTCTTCGGCAGTTCCCATGCGCTGATGTATTCCCGGGTCATCGACGACCGCTGCCAGGCCCTCGGGATCCCGGTGGCGTTCCTCGGGGCCGGCAACGGCATCCCGGCCCTGTTCACCAACGCCGGCAGCCCGCTCTTTCCGGGACGCCAGGACGGGGCAGATTTCGACGAAGCCCGACGCCGCTGGCTCCGGGAATGGCGGCCCGACACGCTCTTCGTCATCGACCGCTGGGACGCCTGGTCCGGAAAGGATCTCGAGAAGGATCTGGCGGCGTTCGTCGAAGAGGTCTCGCCCTGGGTGCAGACGGTGGTGCTGGTCACGCAGGTGCCCGTGCTTCGGATCGGTGAGAATGAAAACCTGCGGGCCTGGGTCCATTGGCGCCGCGGTCGCAGCGAGGCCCTGCCCCGCATCCTCCCGGACTTCCGGGAACCCTACCGGCAGGAGACCGTGCGCATCCTGGAGCGGATGAGGGAGCGTTTCCCGAAGGTTCGGATCCTCGACAGCGCCGCCCGATTCCATCGGCCCGATGGATCGGTGCGCTACGCCGAGGGGCGGCGTTGCTTCTATACCGACGACGACCACCTCAACGACACCGGGGCCGCCGAGGTCACGGATCTGTTCGATCGGTGGCTTCCCCGGCGCTGAAGGAGCTTTCGGGGACCTCGGTCACCGCCATGGGGCGGACACCGCCAGGACTCACTGCGACCCGCGCGGGTCCCCGATCACCGATTCAGGACCGGTCAGCAGGGTCAGCGAGCGCGGCGCGACCTCGAAACGCACCGCACCCGTGCCCAGCAGTTCGCCATCCACGGCGATGGACTGGGGCGGATCCGCTGAAACCTCCAGCCACGCGCCCCGGAAGAACCGGACCTGCCGATGCCGCACATGGGTGCCCTTCAGCAGGCGGAGGAATTGGAGCGCGAGTTCCCAACGACCCACCGCCTCGATGAGGGTCAACTCCATCAACCCGTCGGTCATCGAGGCCCCCGGACCGATCCTCATCAACCCGCCACCGGCGAACGGGGCGTTGCCCGCCACGGCGACCACGGCATGGGGAAGCACCTGCCGCCCCTGCTCCGAATGGACGGTCAGCACCGGCGGCCGGAACGAGGACAACGCCCGGAAGAATCCCGCCGAGTAGCACCACCGGGGACCGAACCACCTCACGGTGGCCGGCGTGGTCTTGCGCAACAACTCCCCCACGAATCCCACCCCGCCGAAGAGGATGGCATGCCGGACCCGCTCGACCGGTTCGCCCCCGTTCGACGCCTCGTGCCAGCGGACCCGGATCGTGTCGATGGTGACCGGACGGGGCTGGAGGATCGCACGGACCGCGGCCTCGTCGTCGCGACCCGACCCGGCCGCGGCTCCGGCCACGCCGGCCACACCGGCCAATTGGGCGATGTCGTTGCCGCGACCGAACGGGGCCACCGCCAGGGGCACCCCGGAACCGGAGGCGATCAGCCCGCTGGCCACCTCATGCACCGTGCCGTCGCCGCCGGCGGCGATCACGCAGTCGACGCCGGACGATGCGGCCATGGCCCACTCCAGCGCATGGCCCGGATGTCTGGTGACCCGAACCTCGCAGGCGACCCCGCCCTCGGCCAACCGGGCGACCAAGCGCTCCAACCTCAGGGTCTGCTCCCGGGCCGAGGCCGAGGCCGGGTTCCGGATCAACAGGGCCCTGCGCGGAGACGGATTCATGGGAAGGCCCCGGATCAGCGCCGCACCCAGGTGGCATGCCGGGTGGGGATGCCCTCGGCGTTGAATTGGCGCTCGAAGTCGGTCTTCACCTCCAGCAACCCCTCGGGCTCGCGTCCGGGAAGGAACCACTCCGAGGCCCCATGGAAGACCTCGAGCATCTGCTCGAAATACGAGACGTCATCGGTCCGACAGTGGAACCGCCCCCCGCGCATCAGGGTCTTGGCCGCCAAGGCGGCGAAGGACGGATTGATGAGACGCCGCCGATGATGCCGTTTCTTGGGCCAGGGATCCGGGAAATAGACATGGATGGCCGACAGCGAGGCCGCCGGAATCATCCAGTCCATGAGGTAGGTGGCCTCCATGCGCAGACCCCGAAGGTTCTTCAACCCCTGACGCCGGCCTTTGCGGTCGATCTTCCGCAACCGGCCGAACAGGCGCTCCACGCCCAGGAAGTTCACCTCCGGATGAGCGGCCGAGTACTGGAGGAGGAAGGAACCATCCCCCGCCCCCAGCTCCAGCTCCACCGGGGCGGCGGTGCCGAAGAGCGAGGCGAAGTCGAGCCGGCTCAGGATGTCGGGCCGGACGAGGATCGTGTCGGGAAAGAGGTCGGACGCCATGACGACGCGCTCAGGTTAGGATCCTTCGGTCCCACGAGGAAAGGGTTGTATTCACCGGGTTGCGGTCGTCCGGATTCCGGCGTCGGAGGCGCGGGAAACAGCGCCCCTCCACGACGCACGGCCGGTGATTGCCTTCCTGCGACATTGGTCGAACCTAGGGACATGATCCGCATCGCCCTGCTGATGATGGCCCTCGCCCTCGGAGCCGGGGGTCTCGAAGGCCTCCGGGCCGCCACGGGGACCGCCTGGCCGATGTTCCGCGGCGATCCCGCCCAGAGCGGGGTGAGCCCGGCGCGCATCCCGGACGCCCCCGTGCTGAAGTGGCGGTTCAAGACGGGCGGCCCGGTCAGCGCCACGGCCGCCATCGTCGATGGTGCCGTCTTCATCGGGTCGGCCGATTCCAACGTCGTCTGCCTGTCCCTGGCCGATGGCACCCCGCGGTGGAGTTTCCGGACCGGCGGGCCGGTCGAGGCCTCACCCCTGGTCCTCGACGGCCGGGTCTTCATCGGCGACACGCTGACCAATTTCTTCGCCCTCGATGCGAAGACCGGGACCCGGCTCTGGAACCGGGGCTTCGACGACAAGATCAAGAGCAGCGCCAACTGGATCAGCGGCTCCAACGGCGCGGCCGCCCAGGTCATCGTCGGCGGCTACGATTTCCGACTCTACAGCTTCGAGGCCGCCACCGGGAAATCCAACTGGGTCTACGAGACCGGCAACTACATCAACGGATCCCCGGCCATTTCGCGGGGCCGGACGGCCTTCGGTGGATGCGACGCCATCGTGCACGTGGTGGACGTTGTCGGCGGGAAGAAACAGCGGGAGATCGAGGCCGGGGCCTACATCGCCGCCTCGGGCGCCATGGACGGCAACCTGCTGTTCGTGGGCCACTACGAGAACGAACTCCTGTGCGTCGACGTCGAGGAGGGGAAGATCGTCTGGAAGTACCGGGACCGCGCATTCCCCTTCATGTCGTCGCCCGCCGTGACGGCGGACCGGGTGCTGGTGGGCAGCCGCGACAAACGGCTCCACTGCGTGAACCGGGCCGATGGCAAGCCGGTCTGGACCTTCCAGACGCGGGGCAAGGTGGAAAGCTCCCCCGTGGTGGCGGGTGACCGGGTGATCGTGGGCTCCGACGACGGTCGGCTGCATGTCGTCTCGCTGACCGACGGCAAGGAACGCTGGAACTACGAACTGGGCCAACCGGTCCAGAGCTCACCGGCGGTGGTCGACGG
>JBEGWF010000055.1:0-8756 GCA_041177965.1 Verrucomicrobiota bacterium
TGACCACGTCGTCGGCATTGAGCTTGAGACCGGCCAATTCGAGGTCGCTGGGCTTGGGCGAGATGCTGACGATGCCCATGGCCCGGATCTGGTCGTTGACCTCCGGATTGTGGATGATCTCACCGAGCAGGAAGATCCGCGTGGGCTCGGGGAACACCCGCCGCGCCGCATAGGCCAGGTCGATGGCCCGTTCGACGCCGTAGCAGAAGCCGAACTCCTTGGCCAACCGGATGGTCAGGCCCCCGTAGGAGAACGTCCCGCCATTGGCCCGGAGACGCTCCACCAGTTCGCTGCGGTAATGGGCCACCACCTGGGCGGCGACCTCCTGCATGACATCCGGCCTGCGGAGGTTCACCTTTCTGGGAGCGACGGGGGCGGCGGGCCCCGACGGGGCGTCGTTGAACATGACCTGCCCACGGTACCCACGGCCCGCAGAACGTCGAGAGTGGATTGGTGGGGAAAAGGTTTATCGCCCCTCACGTCGGGGCTCTCGGAACACGGCCGGACCCTCGATGCCGTGGACCGATCCGGGCTGGCCTCGGGCAATCCAAGCCGTACCGTCCGGGGCGTGCCCGCCGAGTTCGATCTTGCCATCGTCGGTTCCGGTTTCGCCGGGACCCTCCTGGCCATGATCGCCCGTCGTCAGGGTCTCTCGGTGCTGCTGGTCGAACGCGGCCGCCACCCGCGCTTCGCCATCGGCGAGTCGTCCACGCCGCTCTCCAACCTGTGGCTGGAGATCCTGGCCGACCGCTACGATCTGCCTCGCCTTCGTCCGCTGTCGCA
The DNA here is from genome assembly GCA_041177965.1 of Verrucomicrobiota bacterium. Classification (GTDB taxonomy): domain Bacteria; phylum Verrucomicrobiota; class Verrucomicrobiia; order Limisphaerales; family UBA9464; genus SXXZ01. The sequence continues at coordinate 784 of JBEGWF010000055.1, forward strand.
ATGGGGCACCTGGCAGGCCGCCCATCCCCACCTCGGCTGCGGGCTCAAGCGCGGGTTCAGCTACTTCCACCATGAGGCGGGCCGGGTCTGGCAGGGGCGGGCCGATCGCGCCGATCAACTGCTGGTCGCGGCCAGCCCGAACGACGCCGTGGCCGACACCCACTGGTTCCGGCCCGACTTCGACGCGTTCCTGGTCGAGGAGGCGATCCGACTCGGCGTGGAGTACCGCGACGAGACGACGCTGACCTCCTGCGAACCCGGGCCCGGCGGCGTGAGCCTGGAGGGACGATCCGGCGGGCGGGAATTCCGGACCGTGGCCGGATTCCTGGTGGATGCCAGCGGCCCCCGGGGTTTCCTGCACCGGGCACTGGGCCTCCCCGAGGCGTCGTTCGAGGATTTCCCCAAGACCCGGGCCCTGTTCTCGCACTTCACCGGGGTGGACCGCTGGGCGGACCACCAACCGGCCCTCTCGGGCGCCCCCTTCCCGGCCGACGATGCCGCCCTCCATCACACCTTCGAAGGGGGATGGATGTGGGTGCTGCGCTTCAACAACGGCATCACCAGCGCGGGCTTCGCGGAATCGGTGCACGGCGACCCCGACCGCGGCATCGCCACCGACCCCGACCCGGGCGTTTCCTGGAACCACTTCCTAGAACGATTCCCATCCATCGGACGGCAATTCTCCGGCGCGCAGCCCCTCCGGCCCTGGACACGGAGCGAGCCCCTGGCCTTCCGCACCGCACGCTGCGTGGGTCCGGGATGGGCACAGTTGCCCATGGCGGCCGGGTTCGTGGACCCGCTGTTCTCGACCGGGTTCGTGCTCTCGCTGCTGGGCATCGAACGGCTGGCCCGATGGCTGGAAACCGGTCGCACCGGGGCCGCGCTGGCCGCCTACGAAGCCGACACGCTGGCCGATCTCGACGCCACCGCCCGGCTGATCGGCGGAGCCTATCGGGTGCTGGGCGACCCGGAGGCGTTCGAGGCCCTGACCATGCTGTACTTCGCCAGCGCCAGCTTCGCCGAGACGGCGCTGAGGCTGGGCAAACCCGGACTGGCCCCGGGCTTCCTGCTGAGGTCGCACCCCCGGATCGGCCCCGCCTTTCGGACCCTTCTTGCCGAAGCCGGCCGCCGTCCCACGGCCGAATGGGCGGCCCGCGTCGCGGAGGCCATCGAACCGATCAATGTCGCCGGCCTGTGCAACCCGAAGAAGGGGCATTGGTACGGGGTGGATGCCGACGACCTTCGGGCCGGCGCGTCGAAACTGGAGTCCACCCCGGAGGCCATCGACACGATGCTCCGGAACTGCGGCCTGTGACACCTCCGGCACCGGCGGGAGCGACCGGTGTCCCGGGAATGCCAACGGGCCGGACGAGGGCGGATCCGGGCCGCTCCCCCGCCCATAGATTTCCGTCGCCCGACGGCCAAGGACCGTGTTTCATACGCCAGCTTTTCTGACCATGCCGAAGCGCACCGACATCCACTCCGTCCTCATCATTGGCGCCGGTCCCATCATCATCGGACAGGCCTGTGAGTTCGATTATTCCGGAACGCAGGCCTGCAAGGCCCTGCGGGAAGAGGGTTACCGTGTGGTCCTCGTGAACTCCAATCCGGCCACGATCATGACCGATCCGGAGTTCGCCGACCGGACCTACATCGAGCCGGTCACCCCGGACGCGGTGGAGAAGATCATCGTGCGCGAGCAGGCCGAGATGAAGCACCTGGGCGCCACCGGCAAGCTGGTGCTGCTGCCGACGCTCGGCGGCCAGACCGCCCTGAACACGGCCATGAAGCTGCACCGCTCCGGCGCATTGGATCGGCTCGGGGTGGAGATGATCGGAGCCAAGGCCGAGGCCATCGAGAAGGGCGAAGACCGACAGATCTTCAAGGACCTGATGCTGTCCATCGGGCTCGACGTGCCCATCAGCGGCACGGCCCACACGCTCGACGAGGCCCGGGCCATCGCGGCCAAGATCGGCCGGTATCCGCTGATCATCCGCCCCGCCTACACGTTGGGCGGCACCGGCGGCGGCATCGGCTACAACCGCGAGGAGTTCGAGGAGATCGCCAAGCGCGGCCTCGACCTGTCGCCGGTCAGCGAGATCCTGGTGGAGGAATCGCTCCTGGGCTGGAAGGAGTACGAGATGGAGGTCATGCGCGACCGCGCCGACAACTGCGTCATCATCTGCTCCATCGAGAACTTCGACCCGATGGGTGTGCACACCGGGGACTCCATCACGGTGGCCCCCATCCAGACGCTCACCGACAAGGAGTACCAGATGCTCCGCGACCAGAGCTTCGCGGTGATCCGCGCCGTGGGCGTCGAGACCGGCGGCTCCAACATCCAGTTCGGCGTGCATCCCGACACCGGGCGCATCGTCATCATCGAGATGAACCCCCGGGTCAGCCGCAGCTCGGCCCTGGCCTCCAAGGCCACCGGGTTCCCGATCGCCAAGATCGCCGCCAAGCTGGCGGTCGGCTACCTGCTCGACGAGATCCGCAACGACATCACCCGCGAGACGCCGGCCAGCTTCGAGCCGACCATCGACTACGTGGTCACCAAGATCCCCCGCTTCGCCTTCGAGAAGTTTCCCCAGGCCGATCCGACCCTGACCACGCAGATGAAGAGCGTCGGCGAGGCCATGGCCATCGGACGCACCTTCAAGGAATCGCTTCAGAAGTGCCTCCGGTCGCTGGAGATCGGTCGCAGCGGCATCGGCGGCGACGGCAAGCCCTGGCGCGTCGGGACCCACAGCTACGGCGACCGCGAGGTGCTTCCCAAGGACCTGATCTCGCGAAAACTGAGCGCCCCGAACGCCGAGCGCATCTTCTTCATCCGCCACGCCTTCCGGGCCGGGTTCAGCATCGAGGAGGTGTTCCACCTCACCAAGATCGACCGCTGGTTCCTGATCCAGATCCAGGAACTGGTGGAGTTCGAGGAGACGTTGGCGGCGTCGGCGAACTGACCGCCCGGGTCGGGCTCGCACGGTGCCGATTCCCATTCAGAACGCATTCAGAACCCAAGGTCCTCTCCGGATTCAAGAATCCCGAGGCCTAACGGATCAATCCGACCCTCAGGGGTTGGCGGCGGGGCCTGTACCGCCCGTCGCACCTCCCGCGCCTTCAACCATCTGCCCCAGCGAGGCGATCAGCGCAGGGGGCAGCCGCCGGGGCTTGTCCTCCAGGTTGGTGCACACATGCAGGGTCTGTCCTTCCAGGACCAGTCGCCCCTCCGGACCTAAGACCCGATAACCGAGGGTCAACCGCACACCCCGAGCCTCTTCCACCCGGATCTCGATCGAGAGCACCTCGTCGTATCGTGCCGGTGACCGGTAGGTCAGGTGGACCTCGAGGACCGGGAAAATCAGACCGTCGGCGCGATGCCATTCATCGAAGGATTTGCCGAGCGAGCGGAACCATTCGCCCCGGGCCGCCTCGAGGAGTGCGAGGTGTCGGCCGTAATAGACATGGTTGCCCACGGTGCAGTCGGCATAGGTCACCCGGTGTCGATGTCGGAACGGTTCCACGGCGGAGATCGTGTCGCAGCCGGGTCCCCGATTCAAACGGACAGACCGGGACAGGCCCTCGGCCCGGCAGGGATGGACCCCCTGTCGCCTGTCCGCTGTTACAAGGGCTCCTGTTCCGTCCTTGGACACTCCGCGAGTCCGGTCCAATATCGTTCGCACATGGCCTTCCCCCCATCGATCGCCACGGTTCCCTGTGAACTGTGCGAAAACCGGAACGTGGAAATCGTCGCGAACCGCGACCGGGATGCCTCGCCTCTGCAGGTGGTGATGTGTTCCGCATGCGGTCTGGTTTGGAACGATCCCCGGCCCAGTGCCGAGGCCCTGGCCGCCTATTACCGCGAGGAGTACCGGCAGGATTACAAGGGAACGTTGGAACCGAAGCCGAGGCATACGCTGCGGGCGGTCCGGGTGGCCATCGAGCGGTGCAGACAAATGAAGCGGGATCTGCCCCAGGGGCAGCCGATCCTCGACCTGGGAGCGGGCGGTGGGGAGGTCGTGTATGTGCTTCGTCAACTGGGGTTCGATGCCCGCGGGATCGAGCCCAACGAAGGCTATGCCCGGTTCGCCCGGGATCATCTTCAGGTCCCGGTGACCTCGGGTCGGTGGCAGGAGGCCACGATCGAATCGGGCTCGCTGTCGGCGGTGACGCTCTTCCATGTGATGGAGCATCTTGATCGCCCTCTCGATGCCGCGCGGTTGGTCTGGAAGTGGCTCCGTCCGGGCGGTTTGTTCTGGATCGAGGTCCCCAATGTCGAAGCGGTCTGCCAGGCCCCGGCCCACCGGTTCCATCGGGCCCATCTGTACAATTTCAACCCGGAAACCCTGGCCGAACTCGGACGCCGGGCCGGGTTCGAGGTGGTACGGACCTTCACCTCGGCCGACGGCGGCAACGTGACCGCCGTTCTCAAGAAGGCCGATCCTTCCCGAGAAGCCGGGGCCATTCCACCGGGGAATGCCGAACGCATCCGGAGCATCCTCCAGAACCACACGCCACTGCGCCATTGCCTGTCGCCGGCGCCCTTCCTCCGTCCGATCCGCAAGTTGGGGCAACGTCTTTCGGAATCCATCGGACTTCTGGGGTCGAAGACCCCGAAGGCACTGATGGATCGGGCCATTCAAGAGGCCCTCCGGACCGGCTCTCTTTAGATCGCCCTCGATCTGGGCGAATCGGCCTTGGCGGCGATCTGAACCGGACCCACGCCCGGATCACCGGATCACGGCGAGGAAACCCGAAGCATCCGAGGTGCCTTGGGTCGCGGGCCCACGGTGCTCAGGTCGATGGGTTGGAATCCCAGCGGGTAGGCCGGGGAGTCCTTCTGGAGCCCCAGTTCCGGGCGAGCCGTATCCACCAGCAACGGGTCGGCGATCCGCGAGTTCGTGTCCTGGCCACCCGCGCGCCACTGGTCCCACGACCGGCCGGCAAACCGATAGGCCGCGATATCGGTTCCGTGACGTGGATCGAACCACAGGTTGCCATCACTGATGAATCGGTTCGTGCCGCCACTCCAATCGCTCCCGAGCAGGGAGCCCGACCGGGTGATGATCACATTGTTGGTGAACCAGAAGGAACGGTGCGGCTCGGAGCGGGTGCGCATGACCGAATGGTTGGTGTTCCAGGCCAGCAGGTTGTTGCGGATCACATTGTCGCGCCCGTAGTGCTGGTGGAACCCGGCATCGGTGCACCGGGTGGCGACGTTGTTCTCGACGACGATGCCCGTGCTGCCCTCGTCGGTGTAGAGGGCCCAACCGCCGTAGCGGTAGCTCTGGATATCCTGGAAGAAGTTGTTCCGGATCACGGTGCCGGGCTGGGGCCCCAGGGTGTAGACGCCGCCCATGTCGCTCAGTCTGCCCTGCCCGACCCGTTCCACCCGGTTGAACTCGATGACATTGGACCGACAGGGCGTCTCCTGATAACCCCAGTTCCAACCCACCGAGATGCCCGTGTAATAGAGGTCGGCGATGAGGTTGTGGGCGATGGTGTTGGTGCCCGACTGGAAGACGATCACCCCGCAGCCCGCCGCGAAGACGCGACCCAGGCGAAGGATCTCGTTGTCGGTGATCTGGTGCGAATGACAGGCATCCCGGGCACTCGGATCCGTATCACCCGGTTCTCCAATGCGCAGTCCGCCGGCCCCGATATCGCGCACCCGGTTGCCGACCACCCGCCAACGCTGGGCGCCGCGGCCCAGGTCGAGGGCGTACCCACCGAGGTTGATGAACGTGCAGTCCTCGATCACGCAGTCCGTCGCATGGGTGGCCCGGAACGCGCCCCGGACGGGCACGGCCGACTGCGGCGATTGGATCCCTTCGCTCGGAATGCCGTCGTCGGTCTCGGCGAACGTGATCCCGGAGAAGACCACGCCCTGAACGACGGGGCCGGAAGCAGGATCGCCTTCCACCAGGATCAGATCCCGGAGACGGGCCGCCACGACCGGAATCCGATTCAGGCGGACTCCCGGGGCGGCCAGGTACTTGAGCCATCCGGTTTGGGCGTCGAGATACCATTCGCCGGGCTGGTCGAGAGCGTCGGGCACGTTCTCCACCCAGTAGCGGGCATCGGGTTCGTCCATCCAGGCGGCCCGCGGAGCGCCCAGGAGCTCGGCCATCGACTGCTCGACATCCACGGCCACCAGCGGCAGGTGCAGATCGGTCCACTTCATCAAGAGCACCACCTGGGCGTCCGGGTGGCGGGCCCATTCGGGCTTGAGGTCGCCGGGGTGGAACGGCAGGTCGATGGGGGATTGGCCGCCGAGGGCGGCTCTCGCCCGGAAGAATCCCTGGTTCGGAGTCCGGGCCCGTTGCGCCCGCTGGCCATTGACGAACAGTTGGTGGAAGGCCGACCGGCCGCGGGTGAACTCGGGCAATCGGACCTGCCACAGGCCGGGTCGGTCCGGGGATTCCTTCCAACCGGTGAGGCGCTGGCCTCCGCTGATGACCGCCTGGCCCGGGACCGCCGATCGGAGGCTGATGCCCGAATGCTCGGGCCCGATCCGGAGGGGTTCCTTCAACTCATGACGGCCCGGCAGCAGGAGGACCGTGACCGGTTCGTCGGGTTGGGCCGCACGGATCGCGGCGGCGGCCTTCAGGGCTTCGGGCAGGGACCGGAATGGATGATGGGAGGCGCCGTTGCCCCCGAGATTGGCATCGGGCCGGACCCTCAGCACCGCCGCCGTGAGGGACCGGCTCCACAGGGAAACGACGAGCAACAGCGGGATCCAACGCATGGTGCTTGTTCGGACGCAGAAAACCGTGCGCGGCATTCGAACGAATTGGGATTGACTGTCCTAGTGTCCTATGACACTTTTGACCCGTACCCCCGATGATCGCCCGTATCGATTTCCAATCCGGTGTCCCGGTCTACCTGCAGATCGTCCAGCAGGTGAAGGCGGCGGCGGCCAGCGGGCTGATCCGCCCGGGGGATCCCCTGCCCTCGGTCCGCACCCTGGCGGAAGACCTGCGCATCAACCGCAACACCGTCGCCCGGGCCTACGCCGAGCTGGAGTCCGAGTCGGTCATCGAGACCCGGCAGGGCTCGGGGTGTTTCCTGAAAGACGGCGGTGCCTCGCCGCTGCGCAAGGCGGTGCGCTCCGGACTGCTGGCCGACGCTCTCGACGCGGTGATCGTCCAGGCCCATCACCTTCAGATCCCGGACCCTGAACTCCGGGCGCTCTTGGCGGAACGGTTGGACGCCTTTCGCCAACGCCAGAAGGACCATGAGCCCCGGCGCGACTGAACCGACCGACCCAGACCCAACCCCTCGTCCCCAGCCCCCTTTCTTCCCCGCCTCTTCACGGCCCCCATTTCGAGAACTCCCATGAGCACCCCAGCCATCGAGATCCGCGACCTGAGCCTCCGCTACGACCGCACCGAAGCAGTCCACGGCCTGTCCCTGACGGTGGAACGGGGCCGCTGCTACGGCTTCTTCGGACGCAACGGCGCCGGCAAGACCACCACCCTCAAGTGCCTGCTCAACCTGCTGCGCCCTCAGCAGGGAACCATCCGGGTCTTCGGACTGGATCCGGTGCGGGACGAAGAGGCCGTGAAGGCCCGCCTGGCCTATGTGCCCGACTTCGTGGCGTTCTATCCGTGGATGCGCGTGGGCGAGGCGCTCGATTACCTGGCCAGTTTCCGCCCCCGCTGGAACCCGGACCTCGAGCGCCGCCTGCTGGAGCGCTTCCAACTCGATCCCGCCGCGCCCACCAGCGGGCTGAGCAAGGGCCAGCGCACGCAGTTGGCTTTGATCGGAGCCATCGCTGCCGAGCCCGAGCTGCTGGTGCTCGACGAGCCAACCTCGGGCCTCGACCCCCTGATCCGCCGGGAGTTCATCCAGACGGTCATCGGCGCCTATCAAGACGCCGATCCCGGGGAACGCACCGTGCTGGTCTCCACCCACCTGATCAGCGAGTTCGAAGGGCTCATCGACCGCTTCACCATCTTGGATACCGGCAA
>JBEGWF010000056.1:0-2619 GCA_041177965.1 Verrucomicrobiota bacterium
AGTTGTCGTCGCCGGTGCCGTGGATGAGCAGCAGCTTGCCCTGAAGCCGGTCGGCGAAGGTCAGCGGCGAGCCCTGGCGATAACCCTCGGCGTTGTCCGACGGCAACCCCATGTAGCGCTCCTCGTAGATGGTGTCGTACAGGCGCATGTTGGGGACCGAGGCGATGGAGATGCCCGCGGTGTACAGTTCGGGATGGCGGAGCAGGGCGTTGAGGGTCATGGAGCCGCCGCCACTCCAGCCCCAGATGCCCACCCGCTTCGGGTCGAGGTAGGGCCGGGTGGCCAAGACGTGCTTCAGTGCCGCGGCCTGGTCTTGCGAGGCGAGGATGCCCACTTGGCGATAAATGGATTTGCGCCAGTCATGGCCGCGAGGCGTTGCGGTTCCGCGGTTGTCGAAACTCATCACCACGTAGCCCTGTTGCGCGAGCATCCAGTGCCAGAGCTGGCCGGCACCGCCCCATTGATCCTTCACGGTCTGTCCGGCCGGTTCGCCGTACACATGGACCAACAGCGGATACTGCTTGGTGCGATCGAACCCGGGAGGCAGCAGGCACCAGCCGTCGATCTCGATGCCGTCGCCCACCGGCACTCGGAAGAACTCGCTGCCGGGCGCCTTCAGGGTGGCGAGCTTTTCACGCAGCTTCGAGTTGTCGGCCAGCACCCGCACGGTCTTGTGATCGGGCAGGGAAATGAGTTCGGTTTGCGGCGGCACGGTGAATGACGACACCGTGTGGAAGGCCCAGCGGCCGTCGGGCGAAGCTACGTATTTGTGGGTGCCCGGGGCATTGGTGGGGGTGAGGCGCTCCAGGCCACCGCCGCGGAACGAGCTGCGGTAGAGGTAGCGCTGGGTGGGGTTGTCGGGGGAGGCCGTGAAGTAGAGTTCGTTGCCGGCCTCGCGCACCCGAACCAATTCGGTGACATCGAAGGCCCCGCGGGTGGCCGCCTTGAGTTTGCCGTTCTTCAGGCCGGCCCAGTACAGATGCTGCCAGCCGTCCCGCTCGCTCCAGAAGAGGAACCGTCGGCCGTCGCTGTGCCAGGTCAGGTCGTTGTGCGCTTCGACCCAGGCCTTGTCGGAGTCGACCAGCAGTTGCTTCACGTCGCCGGTGGACGTTTCGGCGATGAACACGCGGTTGGTGTTCTGCAGTCGGTTCAGTTGCTGGATGAGGAGGCGGCGGGTGCCGGGAATCCACCGTAGGTCGTGGAGGTAGTGCTCGCGGGCGTCGCCGGGGGCCTTCACCCAGCGGATGTCGCCGCCGGTGGCGTCCACCACGCCGATGCGACAAGCGGAGTTCAACTCGCCGGTCTTGGGGTAGGGGATGCGCTGGATCTGCGGATACAGACCGTCGGTGTTGTTCACCAAGGTGACCTCGCGAACGCCTTCGGTGTCCAGTTGCCAGAAGGCGATCGACCGGCTGTCCGGGCTCCAACGGAAGCCGTCCTGCATGGAGAACTCCTCTTCGTACACCCAGTCGAAGGATCCGTGGATGAGGTGTTCGTTGGGCGTGTCGGTCAGGGTCGTGATCTTGCGGGAACGCAGGTCCTGCACATAGAGGTTGCGCTCACGCACATAGGCCACGCGGGTGCCATCGGGCGAGAACTTGGCGAACTGCAGGCTCGAGGCCGGGACGTCGCCGCCGAGTTGGAAGAGTTCGTGGCTGGTGCGATCGAGCACCCAGTAATCGCCGCGGGCGTGGGTCCGCCACACCTTCTTGCTGTTGGTGTAAATGAGCACCTTGGAGCGATCGGTCGACCAGGCGTAGTCGTCCACCGACAGGGGCTGGGTCTTGCCCGCCGGGATCAATTCGGAGGCGGCCAACAGGATGTCGCGCTTGTCGGTGGCCGGATCTTGCCGAACCAAGTCCTGACCGGGGCCACCGCTGGCCGGCTTTTCCCAAGTCACATAGCCGGAGCCGTCCTCCAGCCAATGGCCGCTGAAGCCTTCACCGCCGAATTCGCCGCCCTTGAAGATGCGTTCGACGGTGAGCAGCGGGTTCGGGGCATTGGTGCTGCCGGCCTCGGCGGCACGGCCGACAACGGATACGAGCGGAGGCGTGCCCAGCGCGAGGAGGACGGCGAGCACGATCCCAGGCCCGAGGGACAGGCTCCGGAGCGGGCGCGATTGGAGGTTCAGCATGGGTGGGTTCATCGGGGCGAAGGATTCGACTCAGTGGATGTCCACGACGCGCGGGCCCAACACGTCCATGCGCGGGGTGAAGCCCAGTCCGGGGCGATTTGGGGCCTCCATGGAGCCATCGACCCGTTGCGGTGCGCCTTCGGCGGTGCTGACGGTGACGTAGCTGTTGAAGTCGGTGCTGGTGAATCGGTGGGCCTCGGGCGTGCTGTGGGCCAGATGGGCGATGGCGGCCGTGGTGATGTCGCCGCCCCAACTGTCTTCGAGCGTCATGGCGATGCCCATGCTCACGCACAGGTCGCGAGCCTGCTTGGTCTTGGTGAGGCCGCCGAGCTTGCTGATCTTGAGGTTCACCACGTCCATGGCCAGGTCGGCCTTGGCGCGCAGCAGCAGATCGAGGCTGTCCACGTTTTCATCGAGCACGAAGGGGTGGTCGGTCTGGCGGCGCACCGCGAGGCATTCCTCGTAGGTGAGGCAGGGTTGCTCGA
>JBEGWF010000057.1:0-63121 GCA_041177965.1 Verrucomicrobiota bacterium
CCTCGAGGCCCCTCCGGAGGCCGTCCGCGAGCTCCAGAGATTCCTCCACGGATTCTGGATCCACCAGTTCGGCCGGCTGCCGGGCCACCGCGCCGCCCGGCGCTGACGCCGCTCGGGTCCAAAAGAAAACCCGGAGGGCGGTGGGACGACCTCCGGGCCAGTGATGTTCAGAAGCACCGGTTCAAGCCTGTTCGCCGGAACCGTTCGGGGATGGGGGCGGGACGGGTGCCGGAGCCATGATGGCCACGGCGGCGGGCAGTGTCCTCGGGCCGGCTTGCGCAGGTTTGGGAATCACTGTTTCCACGGAACCATCAAGAGCTTAATCCCTGCCAAGTCCATCCGGGAGGGTTTCCCCGGCGGAAAACGGACTCAACCTTGTCCAAAAAAAGTCGAACTGTCGTTTTTTGAACAAAGGCCCCATTCGAGAAGATCGGACCCGCTGGGCGGCCGGGCCCCGGCCCAACGTGGCGTTGGATTCGCCCGTCGGTCCCACCCGCAGGGGTGCTTGTTGCCGGGGCGATTGGTTCGCATAGTGGGAGCGCGATGCCCGCCGACTTCGCCCATCTGCACCTGCACACCGAGTTCTCGCTGCTCGATGCCGCCTGCCGTCTCGACCGGTTGATGGCCCGGGCCAAGGAGCTGGATTTTCCCGCGCTGGCCATGACCGACCACGGCAACATGTTCGGGGCGATCGAATTCCACTCGGCGGCCAAGAAGGCGGGCATCAAGCCCATCCTGGGCTGCGAGGTGTATGTCGCCCCCGGGTCGCGCCTCGAGAAGAAGCAGGGCTCGGGCGGCATGCGCGACGTGTACCATCACCTCGTGCTGCTGGCCCGGGACGAGATCGGCTACAAGAATCTGGTCCGGCTCGTCACCTCGGCCCATCTCGAGGGCTACTACTACAAGCCCCGCATCGACAAGGAACTGCTGGCCGCCCACGGACAGGGGCTCATCGGCCTCAGCGGATGCCTCGCCAGCGAGATCCCCGAGGCCATCCTGAAGGACGACCTGCAGCGCGCCCGGAACACGATCGATTTCTTCAAGCAGACCTTCGGGCCGGGAAACTTCTATCTCGAGCTCCAGAACCACGGCATCCCGGAGCAGGCCAAGGTCAATCGCCAGCTCATTCCCTGGGCGAAGGAGTTCGGGCTCAAGTGCGTGGCCACCAACGACGTCCACTACGTCCAGAAGGAGCACTCGCGGGCGCACGACTGCCTGATCTGCATCGGCACCCAGGCGTTGCTGAGCGACGCCAAGCGGATGCGCTACCAGCAGGATCAGTTCTTCCTGCGCTCTCCCCAGGAGATGAAGCACCTCTTCGCCGAGGTGCCCGAGGCGGTGCTCAACACCGTGGAGGTGGCCGAGAAGTGCCACCTCGACATCCGCTACGGCAAGGGCGCCGAGCATTACCCGGTCTTCCAGCCGCCCGAAACATGGACCCGCGAGGGATACCTCCGGAAGCTGCTCTGCGACGGCCTGCGCCTGCGCTACTCGATCCAGGCCCATGTCGAGGGTTCGGCCATCGTGGTCGAGGCCGTCACCCAGCCGGAGCGCCTGGCCTTCCTCTTTCCGGACTCCCCGGTGGCTCCGAAGCCCACCGAGCCCACCGAGCCCGATGGATCGACCACCCAGGATCCCTCCGCCTCGGCCGCGGCGGCCCCGGCGTCTCCGCCCGACCCCGCCCTGGTGCAGGCGGCCGTCCGCACCATCCTCGACCGGCTCGACCTCGAACTAGGGGTCATCGAGAAGACGGGCTACGTCTCGTACTTTCTGATCGTCGGCGACTTCGTGCGCTGGGGACGCGACCACGGCATCGCCTGCGTGGCGCGCGGCTCGGCGGCCGGCTCGATGGTGACCTACCTGCTGGAGATCGCGAACGTCGACCCGTTGCGCTACGGGCTGCTCTTCGAGCGCTTCCTCAATCCCGAGCGCGTCAGCCCGCCCGACATCGACATCGACTTCGCCGACGACCGCCGGGCCGAGGTGATCCAGTACGTCCGCGAGAAGTACGGCCGCGACGCCGTCGCCCAGATCATCACCTTCGGCACCATGGGGGCGAAGTCGGTGATCCGCGACGTCGGCCGGGTCATGGGATTGGCGGTCTCCGAGGCCGACCGTCTGGCCAAGATGATCACCGACGTGAAGTGGGGCCTGAAGGACGCCCTCCAGAAGAACGCGGAGTTCAAGCAGGCCTACGACGAGGAGGAGGTCACCCGCGAACTGATCGACACGGCCCTGCTGCTGGAGGACCAGACCCGCAGCGTGGGCGTGCACGCCGCCGGCGTGGTCATCGGCGCCCAGCCGCTGGTGAACCTGCTGCCGCTCAAGCAGGACGACGAGGGCGGCATCGTCACCCAGTACGCCATGGGTCCGGTCGGCGACCTCGGCCTGCTGAAGATGGACTTCCTGGGTCTCAAGACCCTGACGGTCATCCGCAACACGGCCGAGATGGTCCAGAGGTCCACCGATCGGCAGCTCGATCTCGACAACCTCCCGCTCGACGACGCCAAGACCTACGACCTGCTCAACAACGCCCAGACCCTCGGCGTGTTCCAGCTGGAATCGGGGGGCATGCGCGACCTGTGCAAGAAGTTCAAGATCGCCTCGGTCGAGCACATCACGGCGCTCATCTCGCTGTATCGACCGGGTCCGATGGACCTGATCCCGGACTTCATCCAGCGACGCCACGGCGAGCAGGAGATCCTCTATCCCCATCCGCTGCTCGAGCCCATCGCCCGCGAGACCTACGGCATCCTGATCTACCAGGAGCAGGTCATGCAGGCCGCGCAGATCCTCGCCGGCTACACGCTCGGCGGCGCCGACCTGCTGCGCCGGGCCATGGGCAAGAAGAAGCTCGAGGAGATGGTCCAGCAGCGCGAGAACTTCGTGAAGGGCTGCGCCGCCACCCATGGCATCCCGGCACCGAAGGCCAACGAGGTCTTCGACCTGCTCGAGAAATTCGCGGGCTACGGCTTCAACAAGTCGCACGCGGCGGCCTACGCGGTCGTGGCCTACCAGACGGCCTGGCTCAAGGCGAACCACCCGGTGGAGTTCCTGAGCGCGATGATGACCAACGACCAGGGCGACACGGCCAAGCTCAGCCAGTACATCGCGGAGGCCAAGACCCTGGGCATCGAGACGCTGGGCCCCGACGTGAACGCTTCGGGGCTGCACTTCGCCCCGGCGGCGGCCGCCGGGGAACGACGGGTGATCCGCTTCGGGCTGGCGGCCATCAAGGGCGTGGGCGAGGCGGCCGTCGAGGCGTTGTTGGCCGCCCGCTCCCAGGGCGGGGCATTCACGAACCTCGAGGACCTCTGCAGCCGGGTGGACACCAAGGCCATCAACCGCAAGGCCCTGGAGGCGCTCATCAAGGCGGGCGCCTGCGACTCCATCGGACCCAATCGCGCCACGGTGTTCCACCAGATCGAGGGGGCCACCGCCCGGGCGAGCGCCGACGCGGCCGACCGATCGCGGGGGCAGGTCTCCTTCTTCGACACCTTCGAGGCGGCCCCGGCGGCGCGGCGGCGCGCCGAGAAGCCCATCGTCCAGGAAGACTGGCCGCTGGCCCAGAGGCTCGCCGATGAGAAGGAGCTCGTCGGCTTCTACGTGAGCGGGCATCCGCTGGGGCCCTACGAGAAGCTCCTCGCGCGGCACACCACGCACACGATCGAGGCGCTGGCGGCGCTGCCCAACCGTTCCATGACCCGCATCGGCGGACTGGTTTCCGCCGTCCAGAAGGGGGTGTCCAAGAAGACCGGCAAGCCCTACGCCATGGTCACACTCGAGGACATGACCGGTACGGTCACGGCCCTGGCGATGAACGAATCGTACGATCGCTACGCCGAGCTCTTCGTGGTGAACCAGGCCCTGCTGGTCACCGCCGAGGTCAGCACCGGCGAGGAGCGGCCGAAGCTCTTCCCCCAGGAGATCCTGCCGCTGGACGCCGCCCCCGCGAAGTTCGTCAAGCGCGTCCAATTGCGCCTCCGGGCTCAGCAGCTGGGCGGCACCGCCCTGACCGACCTCCGGGCGCTGATCGAGGCGCACCCGGGTCCGGTGGTCCTGTACCTCTGCATCCGCATGCCGGGCGGCGAATCGGTGTGGATCGAACCCGACGACCGCCACCGGGTCGCCCCGTCCCGCCCGTTCGAGAAGGCGGTCACCGATCTCTTCGGTCCGGAGGCCTGCCAGATGAAGGCGGACAACGCCCTGCCCGAGCGGGCCACCCGCCGATGGGAACGCCGGGGACAGGGTGGCGGCTCGGGCGGCGGTGACGAATGATGCGAAAAGGCCCCGGGGAAACCCCGGGGCCTTCGTGCTGGGACGTCGCAGGGGCCCACCGGCCCGCCGATGTCACTCGTACTTGAAGACCAGATTGGCGCCGCTGGTCGAGATGCTGACCTTCGACGCGCCGCTCAGGCGGTAGAAGGAGGAGGCGGCCGGGGCCGGGATGGTGATCGTCTTGGCCGCGGCGTCGATGGTCGCACCGGCGACCGCGGTGAAGGCACCGCCGAGCGCGGAGGCGCTCTGCAGGGTGACGGCCGAGGGGGCGGCCGGAACGCCGCGGATGATCATGCCGCTGATGCCGCCGGAGTTGTCCTCCAGCTCGGCGAACCAGAGGTACTCGCCCGCCTTGATGTCCACGACGACCGTCCGCGGTTGTCCGAAGGGCAGCGCGTTTCCGGCGTCATCCTTGCCGGAATAATTCCCGGTGTTCTGGGTGGCCGGTTCCTTCAGACCCTTGATGTCGTCGACCCAGACCTTGCCGGCCCGGAAGGCGTCGGTGGTGCGGCCCTCGAAGACCGTCACCTTGTATTTGCCGGGATTCAGGCCGGCGAAGCGCATGAGGATCTCGCTGCCGTCGGTGTCCGGATTGCGGTACAGGTAGTCGTCCTTCACCGCGGCGGGAACGAGGATGCCGTCATACATCACCGCGATGCCCTCCTTGGTGGGATTGTTGGCGGTCTGACCCAGAGCCGGAGGGAACGACTTTTCCGTGTCGAGGGCGACATTGTTGAGCATCGTCACCGTGACGTTCTTGTTCAGGTCCTTGGAGAAGTCGGTGAGCTTCCAGGTGACTTCCGTGGCGTCGCCGTTGGCCGTGCCCTTGATGCTGGCCGACCCGTCGGTCACGTTCGCATTCGGTTCCGCGAAGGTCCACGTGGGGATCACGTTCCAATCGGTCAACGGAGGCGGGGCTGAGGCGTCCGTGCCGGCCTCGGCCTGATTGGCGGTGGTGATCTTGGTCACCCGCTCGTTCTCCATCTGGCCGAAATCGATCTTGAACAACCCCTTCGAGTCCGCCGGATCGATCACCGAACGGATGATCATGCCGCTGATGCCGCCGGAGTTGTCCTCCATCTCGGCGAACCAGAGGTAATCGCCCGCATTGATCTTCACGGTGACCGTCCGGGGTTGTCCGTCGAGCAGCACCTCCCCGGCGTCGTTCTTGCCGGCGTAGTTGCCGGTGTTCTGGTCCGCCGGTTCCTTCAGGCCCTTGATGTCGTCGACCCAGATCTTGCCGGTGCGCGAGCCGTCGGTGGTCCGACCCTCGAACACCGTGACGTTGTAGGTTCCGGGGTCGAGGTTGGCGATGCGCATCAGGGATTCGGAGCCGGCGGCATCGGGATTCCGGTACAGGTAATCGTCCTTGACGACGCCGGGAACCCGGACGTCGTCGTACACCACGTCACGGCCTTCCTTCGTGGGGTTGTTGGCGGTCTGGCCCAGCATGTAGGGCGGGGCGTCGGCGGAGAGTTTTTCGGCGAGCGTCCGGTTGTCCAGAATGGTCAAGGTGACCTTGGTGTTCGGATTGGCCGAGATGTCCCTCAGTTTCCAGGTGACTTCCGTGCCGGCGTCGTTGGCCGTGCCTTTGATGCTGGCGGACCCGTCGGTGACGTTGCCGTTCGGATCGGCGAAGGTCCAGGTGGGGATCACATCCCAATCGAGCAGGAGCGGTTGGGGATCCAGCGGATTGCCATCAGCATCGGCAGGAATCCGCTCGTTCTCCATGTGACCGAAATCGATCTTGAAGAGGCCGGCCTGCGTGGCGAGGGGAGTCTGGAGCAGCGCCGCGGCGATGGCCGCGGCCCAGAGGCTCTGACGCTTGAGGGAGTATTTCATGGGTATTGTTTGAGGGCGAAGATTCCCGGGGGGAACCACTGGAGTCACCCGGCACGTCGGCATGGGAGGGCCACACCTGCTCGGGGGACTGTCGGAGGTTCCGACCTTTCGGGGATGACATCGGTTACAACCCAATGACCCAAGGTTGTCCAGTCAAAACATCAACGGAGGTCATTCTCAAAATAAATATTTTGATTTCATGATTGGGATTCCCGACCTCATCGGCTCAGGAACCCTTTGACGCGCAGCTCGGGTCGGAAGGGTTCATGGGGCAGGCGGTTCGGGGTCACCGAGACCGCCGTGGTCAGCTTCAGCGGGGCGGGTGCCCCGAGATCGTAGGTCAGTTCGACCATCGCCGCGGTCCAACCGTGGGCCGGGGTCTCGGCCTGACCGAGGTACTGGCCCTGGGCGTCCGGCGAGAGGTCGGTCGGGGTCCACGCCGGCCCGAGCGTGTCGAGGCGGAAGTCGCGCGCCTTCGGGTTGTGGGCCTGCCATAGCCTGACCGACTTCGGCGCGTCGGTCACCCGGACCCGGATGCGTCCCGGGGCCTCCTCGGTCCAGGTGAACCGGGGCAACGGGGTCTTGTTGACGATCGCGTGCTGCCAGGCCATCAGGGTGACGTAGGCATCCGATCCCTTCAGCGAATGGTCGGTGTTGGGCACGTAGCGCAGGTACTTGGGCCCCTTCAGCGCGTCGAAGTAGAACTGCGAGGAGTCGGGCAGGAAGAACTGGTCGCCACAGGCGTTCATGATGAGCTTGGGCTGGGTGAGCCGGTCGCGGTACTCGAAGGGCTCCTCGATCTTCATCAGGGCCCGGTACTCCGGGGTGCCCTGCCAGTGCATGATGCCCTGCTCCACGTAGTTGCCCACCGCCGGGGCGAAGGCCCCGTAGGCGCGGAAGTGGTGGGTGAAGGAGGGCTCGATGTTGAGCAGGTCGATGACGATGGGGCAGACGGCCACCACCCGCTTGTCGACCGCGGCGGTGGTCCAGGTCGTCCAACCGCGCTTGGATCCGCCGGCCACGACATAGGTCTCGATCGCCCGCGCCCCGCCCTCCTCGGTCGCGGTGAAGGCGCCGACCGCATCCATGGCCCGCACCACCGACTTGGTCATCGGCAGCCGGGCGGGCCAGCGGGTGTCGCCGGTGCGGAGGAACTGGTCCCAGGTGTAGGCGATGAGGTCGTCCTCGACCCGTTCCTTGCCATCGCGGTGGAAGATCAGCGGCTGGTTCGGGATCATCTTCAGTTCCACCACCACCGAACGGGTCGCTTCGGCGATGCGGGTCAGCTCCTGGCTGGGCTTGGGCAGTTCCCCCTCGCGGTTGGCGCCTCCGGCGATCACCAGCAGTGCGGTCGTGTGGGCGAGATCCTTCGGGCGCGCCACGGTGAGCCAGTGCTTCCAGAGGGTCCGGTTGACCTCGTTGGTGGTCAGCCAGGTCTGGGAGGTCAGGTCGATGACGCTCACCCGGCAACGTCCGAGGTTGGTGGTGGCCGCCACCTTCCAGGCGAAGGAGGCGTCGGGCTGGGCCACATAGCGGTCGAGGGCCGTCTCGGGGCTGTGGAAGGGGGCGGGATCGGGGGCGGCGACCGTACGGAGGACGGTTGCGGCGAGCACCAACAGGCCGGCCGCCGTGGCGAGAGGACGGGAATTCATGGGATCGGTGTCGAGAGTGCCAGCGGCCGACCGGCAGGCAATGACGGAGAGTCCATCGTCGGCGTGTCGCTGTCCCGAACCGGAGCATCCACGCGCACCGGCTCTCAGGCCCCTAGCCCGGTGCGGATCGCCTCCGCCAACCGATCGACGATCCCCGCCGAGTGGTTCGCCCGAAGCGCGATGCGGAAGAAGCCGCCGGCGGGTCCACCGGGGTATTGGATCAACGGGGGCACGAAACCGGCCTCGGCGAGGGCCTCGGTGAGCCGCCGGGCCTGGTCGGCATCCCGCGGATGGATGGCGGTGACCGGGGTCCGGGGATCGTTGAGGATCTCGGGCCGATGGGGCAGGGCCTCTGCAAACCGGCGGAGCAATGCCTGGAGACGGCGGACGCGCCCCGGCAGTCGATCCACCCGGGCCAGGGCGGCCGTGACTGCGGCGGCCATGGGCAGCGGCGGAGCCGAGGAACCCAGATAGGGGCCGGCGCGGGTCCGGACCCCTTCCACGAGCCGGACCGGGCCGATCACCGCTCCTCCCGCCACGGCAAGAGCCTTCGAGAACGTCACGCTCCGGATCAGCCGGTCGTCGCGCAGACCCAGGACCTCGGGTGAGCCCCGCCCGGTGGCGCCCACGGCCCCGATCCCATGGGCATCGTCGACCCACAACCATCCCGAGGGCGGAAGCACCTGCAGATAGGCCTCCAGCGGAGCCATGCCGCCCCGGATGCCATGGACCCCGTCGGTGGCCACCAGGGGCCGGGCCGACTTCGGCAACCGCCCCAGGGCCGCCGAGAGGGCCTGCGGATCGCCGGAGGCGAAGGGGATCACCGGCAACCCGCTCAGGCGGGCTCCGTCCCGGACGCAGGAGTGGGCACCCTCATCGAGCAACACATGCGTGGCCTCGTCCCGCAGGCCCTGACCGACCGCCAGCGAGGCGAGGTATCCGGTGGTGGTGAGCAGCGCCGCCGGTGCACCGAGGAAGCCCGCGATGGCGGCCTCGGCACGGCGGTAGCCCGGATGGTCGCCGGTGGTCGCCCGTGAGGCCCCGGTCTGGAGGGGGCCCGTGGCCGAAGCCTCCAGCCAGGCCCGACGGATCAACGGATCCTCCGATAGTCCGAGGTAATCGCAGCCGGAGATCACCACGGGACCCGAAGGGCCCGTCCGTCCCCGACCGGCCGATCGCCGGAGCAGAGGGACCCGGAGCCAATAGCCGATGGCCTCGGGCTTGCGCCGGGCGGGACGTCGTGGCGTCGGGGATTTCACATCGGGCGTGTTCCGGCCATCACTCGCCCTGACGGACCAGGCAGTCCTGGCATTCCTTCACGGACCAGTGTCGGGCCTGTTCGAGCGCCCGCTCGAAGAACTGCTTCCGGGCCTTGTCCGCGGCCTTGGCATCGCCGTCACCGCCGGAGGCCTTGCGGGCCTTGACCAGCAATGCGGACCGCTCGTCCTGCAACGCCTTCACCCGGGCTTCCTCGGCGGAGAGCCGGAAGTAGCACCGGCCGTCGACCCAGGTCTCCAGGCAGCGGCTGGAGGAGTCGAGCGGCGAGCCGCTCCACAGCACGAAGTCGGCGTCCTTGCCGGCCTCGAGCGAGCCCACCCGGTGGTCGATCCCGAGCTGCCGCGCCGGGTTGAGGGTCACGAATTTCAGCGCCTCGGCCTCGGGCGTGCCGCCGTACTTCACGGCCTTGGCCGCCTCGAAATTGAGCCGACGGGCGTGGTCGCTGGAATCGGAGTTGAAGCTCACCACCACCCCGCGCTCGCGCATCAGGCTGCCGGCGTAGGGGATCGCGTCGATGACCTCGAACTTGTAGGCCCACCAGTCGGCGAAGGCGCTGGCGCCGGCGCCGTGACGGGCGATCTCGTCGGCCACCTTGTAGCCCTCGAGGATGTGCTGGAGCGAGGCCACGCGGACCCCGAAGGACTCCATCGTGCGCAGGAAGGCGAGGATCTCGTCCTGCCGGTAGCTGTGGCAGTGGATGAGCCGGATGCCGTCCAGGATCTCGGCCAGGGCCTCCAGCTCGAGGTCGCGTCGGACGGGTGGTCCCCCGCTGTCGCGGCCCTTGCGGATCGCCTCGCGGTACTGCTGGGCGGCGGTGAACCGGTTCCGGTAGAAGGTGCCGACACCCATCCGGGTCTGGGGGAAGCGGGTCACGTGCTTGTCGCCCCAGCCCGATTGTTTGACGTTCTCGCCGAGCGCGAACTTGATGCCTCCCGGAGCGGGCTCGAATTTCAGCGCCTCCGGACCGGCTCCCTCCCGCAGCTTGATCACGCAGTTCTGGCCCCCGATGGGGTTGGCCGAGCCGTGCAGCAGGTTCACCAGCGTCGTGCCCCCGGCCAGTTGCTGGTGGATGTTCTCGCTCTCGGAATTGACCACGTCGGCGATGCGCACCATGGCGGTGCTGGGCAGCGTGGCCTCGTTGACCGCTCCCAGGATCATGGAGTGCGAATGGCAGTCGAGGATGCCCGGGGTCACGTGCAACCCGGTACCGTCGATCTCCTGCACGGAGGGACCGGCGGCCAACGACGGACCGACGGCCTGGATCCGGCCCTGGGACACCAGCAGGTCGGCCCGGGGGAGGATGCCCTGGGGACCGCTGGTCCAGATCGTGGCGTTGCGGACGATCACCGAGGCGGGCTGGGCCAGCGGACCGCGCCCTTCGGTCGGCGGGTGGGCCACCCGTTGGGCCGCCCACCGGCGCTCCTCGGCCTTCTTGGCCTCGGCCTCCGCATCGGGCTGCTTGCGCTCGGGAGACTTCAGCGCGGCATCGGTCTCATACGCGATGCCGTCGATCCAGACGGCCACCACCCGGGAGGAGGGCTCGAAGAACCCGGGGCCCGGTTCCACCAGGGTCAGGTGGGCCCGCTTCCCCGACTCGAGGGTGCCGAGGGAATCCTCCAGACCGCAGAGGGCGGCCGGCGCGGTGGTGAGGGCGGCAAGGGCCTCCGATTCGGGCAACCCGCGATCCAACGCGGCCCGGAGTTGCGTGCGGAAGGATTTGCGCTCGGGCAGCGCATGGGTGGTCAGGGCGATGGTCAACCCGGAACGCGCCAGCAGGGCGGGATTTTCAGGGGCCCAGTCCCAGGCCCTCAGCAGGTCGAGCGACACGGAATCCCAGGCCGCCTCCTCGGGGAACTTGGGCAGGGCCGGGAAATGGAGCGGCACGATGAAGGGCACCGAGGCCTTCGCCATCGGGGCGAGGAGGTCGGGCCGCCGCCACTCCTGGCCGCTGGCGACCAGTTGGGGACGCACCCCGGCCTCGGTGGCCACCCGGAAGGCCCGATCCTGCATGAGGGCGCTGCCGGCCTCGAAGACGACGGGCTGCGCGGCCTTCGGGCCCAGGGTCGGCTGGAGGGACGCGAGCGCGGCGTTGAATTCGGATCGAGGGGGGGCCTTCGCCGCGGCGGCCGGGTCCTGAGGAGAAACCTGCGGCTGGGAGGCCCGGTACCATGCGGCGTCCATCCAAGCTTGGCGCACCGTGGCGATGGACCCCATCAGCGACTTTGGATAAGCGGCCTCACCGCCGCTCCCCAGGACGAAGGCCACGTGCTGCGCGGTGTCGGGTCGGAGGATCGCCCGGTTCGGGGACACCTCCGACAGGCTGATGGCCACGGATTGCCCGCGGAGGATGCCCTTGGAGGGGACGATGTTCGCCGCGGTGAAGCCCAGTTCGCGCAGGGCGGCCAATTCCTTGGGATCCGGGGACAGGCCCTCGAGCATGCGCCGTTCGGGAGTCACGTCGGCCAGCCCGTGGGCCGGTCCGGGCGAGCCGGGATCGCGCTCCTGCCCGGGCACCCCGAAGAAGCGCGGAGCACCCGAGGTGAGCGACCCTGCGCCGACCGAGGCTCCGGAGCCCTCCGTGCCGGAGGTGTTGACCGGCGCGGCCGGGGTTCCGAGCGTGAGGTAGGGGTCGATGAAGCCGGCATAGACGTGCGTTCCCGGAAGGTTCCAGGTCCGTGCCGAGGCGGGCACATTGATCCCGACCCCCAGCGAGGCGATCCGACCGTCGCGGATCAGCAGCGTGGCGTTGGTCAAGGTCAGTCCGGGACGCACATGGGCGAGGATGCCCGTCAGCGCATGCTCCCCGCGCGATTCCGGGGTGAACCCGGGTGGCGACAGTTCGCCCGCGACCAGGGTTCCGATCCCCAGCCCCAAGGCCATTCCCCAAGCCCCCGGGCCCGCAACTGCGACGCTCATGGAGCGACACTAGGCGGGCTCGGTGGGTTGTCGAGCCGGGCCTCCCTGGGCTCCGGGCTTTCCTGAAGAATCCCTGAAAGATCGCCCCGGCACCCGGCGAAGACTCCACGGAGGACGGAGCCATGGAGGCTCCCGATCCCGCAGAGCCACCTGTTCAACGCTCCATCGAAAACCCCATCGAAAACCCCATCCACGATCCTGTCATGAACCCGACACCTCTCGTCCTGATCCTCCTTTCTGCACTGCGGCTCGTTTCCCGGCACCGGGTCCGTCCGGTCATCGGACACCCCTTCAGGCACCTCCCTTTGCAGATTCTCGTCCCACTGGCCTGCCTTCGGCTGTGCGCCACCCAACCCACCCTCGCCCTGTGGGATTTCAACCAGACCAACGACCTGCTGAGGGCCACCTCGGGCGGGACCACCCTGTCGATCCTGGGGGATCTGCGGAGCTCCCCGGCCTCGGGCACCGGTTCGAGCGATCCCGCCACCCAAGGGGACTACGCCCTCCAATTGACCGGCTTCCCCAAGCAGGGCACCGGGGCGCGGACCGCGGGACTGGAGATCGCGGCCTCAACGCTGGGTTTCGAATCGGTCGTGCTCCTCTTCGATGTACGGGCCACCAGCACGGCCAGCCGGCGCATCCAGGTGTTGTATTCCATCGACGGGCAGGGCCTGTTGACCGGGCCCGCCTTCACCCTGGCCGGGGGCGCGGTGTTCACCAACGGGCTCCGCGCCGACTTCACGGGGGTCCCGGGAGTCGCCAACAACCGCGATTTCAGGGTGCGCCTCGTCTCCGATTGGGAAGGCGACGCCTATGTCGGAGCCGGCGGCAATTACAGCACCGTCGGGACCTGGCGCATCGACCACCTCCGGCTGACCGGGGTTCCGTCGACGGAGCTGCCGGCCGATCCGGGATCTTCCACAGGTCCCGCCACCCCGATCATCACCGCCCAACCGATCTCCCTGGAGGTTCCCGAGGGTGGCGGCGCCCTGTTTCGGGTCGCAGCCCGGGGTGAGGGCCCGCTGGGTTACCAATGGTGCCTCGACGGAGATCCTCTTCCCGGGGCCACCCGGCCCGAACTGCGGATCGCGCAGGTCTACCGCGACCAGGCGGGACTCTACACGGTACGCGTCAGCGACGGCCGGGGGACGATCCTCAGCGAAGAGGCCGCCCTGACCCTGGCCACCGATCCGACCGTCACGCCCACCCGGGTCGAAGCGGTGCCCGGCCCCGGAGGTTCGATCCGTCTGGCTTGGCCCACCCGTCCCGGGGCCACGTATTCGGTCCTGCGGTCGGTCGGTTGGGATGGCCAGCCGGTGGTCGTGGCCCGGGGAATCACCGGAGGCGCAATGACCGACACGCCACCATCGGGCGCGACGTTCTTCTACTGGGTCGAGATCCGATAGGCGATCGACCGGAGCCGCCACGAGGGGTCACCAGTAGTGGCTCCCAAGAGGGGCCCCAAGAACTCGGCACCGCGAACACCGCCGCCTGTCCGCCCCCCACCGGTGGCCCCGGTATCGTCGCCGTATTCATCGCCGGTGTTGTCATCGCCGGTGTTTGACACCGGGGACGGCCACTTTTAGCCTGCGGTCATGGAATCCGTGGTTTCCCAGGACGCCGTCGTCACCATCACCGAGAGCGCCGCCCAGCAGATCGCCGCCATGCTGGCCAGCGATGCCGAGAACGCGGGCAAGAGCCTGCGGGTCTTCGTCGAGGCCGGCGGGTGCAGCGGCATGCAGTACGGCATGGTCTTCGACGAGCGACGCCCGGACGACCTCGGGGCGGAGTTCCACGGAGTAGGCGTGGTGGTCGATCCGTTCTCGGCCAATTACATGCGCGGCTCGGTCATCGATTTCAGCGACGCCCTCACCGGCGGCGGCTTCAAGATCAACAACCCCAACGCGCACAGCAGCTGCGGTTGCGGCAAGTCGTTCTCGGCCTGACCGGGCCTCCACACCGGCGGTCGTCGAAGTCGGCCATCGATGAATTCCGGGGTCGGTGAATTCGGCGGTCCGCGAATCACGGGGTTGGAGGGACTGACGAAGAATCGCCAGGCGATGGTGTGCCGTTCCGTGTACCTCCGGGTGGATCCGCATTCCCTCCCGCGTTCGGGCATCCCGAGGCACGGCCCGAGGCTTGGTTCTGCTCCGCGGATCTCCTGGTTGCGAATCGCCTGGGTACGGATCGTCCTGATGCGGGCTTCACCGACGCGGACTCCCCGTCTTCAGGCTTCTCATCCCGGCGGTGGATCGGCTTGAATCCCGGTTCCGCAGGGATCCTGCGGCAGCACGCCATCCCAGACCCTTGCTCCCCATGGAGGACACCAATTCCCTGATCGAACAGCGCCGCCAGAACCTGGCCGGACTCCAGGCGCGGGGCGTCAACCCGTTCATGAACTCGTTCTGGCCGGATGGCCAGTGCGGCACCGTCCGCGCCGAGTTGGCCCGTTGGGCGCAATGGAACCAATCGCCCGAGCCGAAGGGCGAACCGGTGGGGCTGCCCGAGGGCACCCGGGTGCGGCTGGCTGGCCGGATCACCGCCCATCGGGACATGGGCAAGAGCCAGTTCCTCGACCTGCGCGACGTCAGCGGGCGCATCCAGCTCTGGATCCAGCCCAAGGTCCTCGGCGAGGAGGCCGCCGAAGTGTTCAAGCTGCTCGACCTCGCCGATTTCATCGGGGTCGAAGGCACCCTGTTCATCACCCGCATGGGCGAACCCAGCGTGAAGGTCGAATCCTTCACCCCCCTGGGCAAGGCCCTGCGTCCGCCACCGGGCAAGTGGCACGGCCTCGAGGACACCGAGACCCGGTACCGCCAGCGGTACCTCGACCTCATGGCCAACGAACCGGTCAAGGAGGTCTTCCACAAGCGCTCGCAGATCCTTCGGGAGATCCGCAACTTCTTCCACCAGCGCGGCTACGTGGAGGTCGAGACGCCGATGATGCAGGCCATCCCCGGTGGCGCGGCGGCCCAGCCCTTCAAGACCTTCCACAACGCTCTGGGCTGCGAGTTCTACCTGCGCATCGCCCTCGAGCTCTACCTCAAGCGCCTCCTGGTGGGCGGCGTGGACAAGGTGTTCGAGATCGGGCGCAATTTCCGCAACGAGGGTCTGTCGAGGCGGCACAACCCCGAGTTCACCATGCTCGAGGCCTACGAGGCCTACGGCGACTACGCCACCATGATGGAGACGGTCGAGTCGCTCATCCGCCACCTGGCCCTCACCGTGGTCGGTTCCCTGAAGATCGAGCACCGCAACGCCGACGGCGAGGTCTTCAAGACCATCGACCTCTCCCACTGGCGGCGGGCCCGCTACAAGGACCTGGTGCGCGAGAAGGCCGGGGCCGACTGGTTCCAGGTGTCGCCCGAGGAGCGCCGTCGCCGGGCGATCGAGGACCTCAAACTGGCCGGCGACATCGCCGACGGCTACGAGGACTTCGAGGTGACCGGGGCGGTGTTCGAGAAGTTGGTCGAGCCCACGCTCATCCAGCCCACCTTCGTGACCCACCTGCCCAAGCAGCTGGTGCCCCTGGCCAAGATCTCCGCCGAGGACCCCACCACGGTGGAGGTCTTCGAATGCTGCATCAACGGCCAGGAGATCTCGCCCGGCTACACCGAGCAGAACGACCCCGTCGCCCAGCGCGAGGCCCTGGAACATCAGGCGGGCGGCGAGCAGCAGAAGCTGGACGAGGA
The DNA here is from genome assembly GCA_041177965.1 of Verrucomicrobiota bacterium. Taxonomy (GTDB): domain Bacteria; phylum Verrucomicrobiota; class Verrucomicrobiia; order Limisphaerales; family UBA9464; genus SXXZ01. Next base: position 15,659 of record JBEGWF010000057.1, read on the forward strand.
CTTCCTGGTGTCGCTGGAGCACGGCATGCCCCCGGCGGGCGGCATCGGCATCGGCATCGACCGCCTGTGCATGATGCTCCTGGGACAGGAGAGCATCCGCGACGTGATCCTCTTCCCGCAGCTCAAGCCCAAGGGCTGAGCCTCGGACCGGGGAACAGGGCCTGAATCCACCGGTGCCCCGGCGGCCGGGAGCAGGCCGATGCCCACCGGGCCTTCCGGGCGGCCCGCGGGCCCGCGTCGCCGGCCCGTGCAGACTCGACACCGGCGGCCGACTCCGGTTTGCTCCGTGTGTTTTGCGTCCTTCGATGAAACCCGAACTCCTGCAACGCGCCAAATCCCTCGGATTCTCCGACCGCCAGATCGCCCACCTCACCGGACGGACCGAGGACGAGGTCCGCGCCGAGCGCAAGAAGCAGGGACTGGTGCCCAGCTACCGGCTGGTCGACACCTGCGCCGCCGAGTTCGAGGCCTACACGCCCTACTACTACTCGACCTACGATCGGGGCGACGACGAGGTCACGCCGTCGGCCAAGAAGAAGATCATGATCCTCGGCGGCGGGCCCAACCGCATCGGCCAGGGCATCGAGTTCGACTACTGCTGCGTGCACGCGGCCTTCGCCCTCAAGGAGGACGGCTACGAGACCCTGATGGTGAACTCGAACCCGGAGACCGTCTCCACCGACTACGATACCAGCGACAAGCTCTTCTTCGAGCCGCTGACCCTCGAGGACGTCCTTCACATCTACGAGCGCGAGGGCTGCTCCGGGGCCATCGCCCAGTTCGGCGGCCAGACGCCCCTGAACCTGGCCCTCGGCCTCAAGAAGAACGGCGTGAACATCATCGGGACCTCGCCCGAGAGCATCGAGATCGCCGAGGACCGCAAGCTTTTCGCGGCCATGCTGCGCAAGCTGGACATCCCCCAGCCCCCCAACGGCCTGGCCACCAACGCCGAGGAGGCCCTCGAGGCCAGCCGCCGTCTCGGATACCCCGTGCTGGTGCGCCCCAGCTTCGTGCTCGGGGGCCGGGCCATGCAGATCGTCTACTCCGACGCCGAGCTGACCCACTACATGAAGTTCGCCGTGGAGGCTTCCCCGGAGCGGCCGGTGTTGGTGGACAAGTTCCTCGAGGACGCCACCGAGGTCGACGTCGACTGCATCGCCGACGTGGGGCAGTTCGCCGATCCCTCCCAGGGCACCATCGTGATCGGGGGCATGCTCGAGCACATCGAGTTCGCAGGCGTCCACTCCGGCGACGCCGCCATGGTGCTGCCGCCGCACACCCTGTCGCCCCAGGTCATCGAGACCATCCGCCAGCACACCCATGCCATGGCCCGCGAGCTGCGGGTCTGCGGCCTCATGAATGTCCAGTACGCGGTGAAGGACGAGGTGGTCTATGTGCTGGAGGTCAATCCCCGGGCCTCCCGGACGGTCCCCTTCGTGAGCAAGGCCATCGGACGGCCGCTGGCCAAGCTGGCGGCCAAGGTCATGGCCGGCAAGACCCTCAAGGAACTCGGCTTCACCACCGAGGAATGGCCCAGATACTGGGCCGTCAAGGAATCGGTCTTCCCGTTCAACAAGTTCCTGGGCCAGGACATCGTCCTCTCGCCGGAGATGCGCTCGACCGGCGAGGTCATGGGCTTGGACAGCGACCTGGGCGTGGCCTACGCCAAGGCCCAGATGGCGGCCAACTCGCCGCTGCCCCTGAGCGGCAAGGTCTTCATCTCCATCGCCGACGCGCACAAGAAGGACCTGGTGGAGGTCGCCAAGAGCTACCTCGACCTGGGTTTCGAGCTGGTGGCCACCGATGGCACCGCGACCCGGCTCGAGGCGGCGGGCCTCAAGGTGCAGCGCACCCTCAAGGTGCTCCAGGGACGGCCGAACATCGTCGACCTGCTGAAGAACAAGGAGATCCAGCTGGTCATCAACACCCCCAGCGGCGCGGCTCCCCGCGAGGACGAGGTGAGGATCCGAACCACGGCGGTCATCACGGGTACCCCGATCATGACCACGATCAGCGGCGCCAAGGCCGCGGCCCTGGGCATCGCCGCGCTGCAACGCCAGGGCTACGCGGTCAAGACCATCCAGGAATACCACTGAGCGGCCCGTCGGGCGACGGACGCCGACCCTTCCCATGCTGCAGGACCAGCCCACCGACTATCCGGCGATGGCCCCGGTCCTGGCCGTGGCCGATGCCCGGGTGGCGCTCCGGTGCTACTCCCGGGCCTTCGGAGCCGAGCTCCTGTATCGTCTGACCGATCCCGCCTCGGGACGCTGGGCCCATGTCGAGGTCCGCCTCTCCGACGGTTCCCTGCTGATGCTCGAGGAACGACCCAGGGCCGGCGGTCCCGGCGTCTCGGATGCGCCCAGGATGCGGCTGTGCCTCTTCGTGGCGGACGCCGACGCGGTCACGGCCCGGTGCGTCGCCGCCGGGATGCGGCTCCTGCAGCCGCTGAAGACCCATTTCCATGGCCACCGGTGCTGCCTGCTCCAGGATTCGGAAGGGCATCAATGGATGGTCTCGCAGGTGGTGGAACGCCTCCGCCCCTCCGAGATGCAGGCCCGGTGGGATCGTTTGCGGCCCGATGATCCGGAACGGTGAGCCCATCGGGATCCGGGGTGGGTGGACGCCACGAAAAATTCACCATCCCGGGTTTGAGTCGGGGACGAGGCACGGCTACCTTGGCCTCACGAAACGAGTCAAAGAGAGGCTTGACCAAGAGGGTCCTGAACCCCTATCCATGACGTCGTTCTCCCCATTTTGGCCACTCCCCTGAAACGGGGTGGTGGGTTTTCCGTCACTTTCATCCCCGTGTGGGGGTGGGCCGGCGGGCTTTGGCGGTGTAATCCGTGTGTCACCCCAAAGCCCGCCGTTGCTTTTCACCGGGCCGAGTCCCAGCGACCCGTCGGACCCGGGTACCGACTCCATCGCCCTCTCGCCCCCTTCGACCCAATCCGGATCGACCGATTCCCACTCGACCGATTCCCGGGGAGTCGGGAGGAGGCCGTGCGATACGCCGCGATCAACCACTTGTCCACTCTTCCCGGATCGACCGACCGATTCACGCCACCAAGGATTCGATCATCTTCCATCACCAAGGGTTGATTCCGGCGTCCATCGATGTTCAGAATGGTTCCGATGAGGATGCAATGACCCGAATCGTCGACGTTTCTTACCGCATGATTCCTTCACGATTCAGACAATCGGATCCTCGATCTCGGCGACGGCGGATGCCGAGACTGTCCTGCATCCGGCCGGTCGGCCCGGCGATCAGGATCCAGAAAGTGATGGCACCATGAGTTCCGAAGCCGAGATCCTGCTGCAATACCAGGAGGTCAAGGATCGGTTGACGACCCTCAAGGCCGACTACGATGCCATCTTCGGCATCGCGAACACGGCCGAGGAATACGAGACGCTCAACGTCATCAAGACCCAGATCCGGGCCGAGGAACGCGCGTTGCGCGACATCCAGTCGAAGTTGCCGGCCCGCGAATCCTTCGGCGCCAAATACTCGGTCGAGATCCTCGGATCCCATGAGATCTCCTTCGTGATCCCGGCCAACGTGCCGCGCATCCGCATCCTCGAGGAGGCCCAGCAGATCCACTACAAGCTCGAGCGGCGCAATTACGTGTTCCCGACCCGCTACAAGGTCTGGCTGGGCATGCCCTCCTTCACCGAAGGCAGGCCCAGCGACACCCAACTGAGCATCGATGGCTGCGTCGATGAGACGCAGAACCGGACCCTGATGGATCAGAAGCTCTTCCTGAAACGGAAGTTCGAGGAAGGCGAGGCGGGACTCACCAGCGTCGAAGACCTCGCCGCCGCCCATGCCATCTTCTTCGTCGTCACCCGGCAGAACCTGTTCAAGGGGATGAAGATCCGGACGATCAACGGCAGCCTCTACTACGACAACCTCGGCCTGGGCATGGACCGGTTCTCGCTCGACTGGAACCGCTTCGCCGATGTGGCCGCGGCCTGCTATCTGCCTCCGGGCGTGGTCGAGAGGCTTCGCGACGAGAAGAAGAAAACCAAGAACGCCTGACCGGCCACCCGGACCGTCATCGGTCCACCGGTCCGCGGATCCGCGGATCCGCGGATCCATCAGGCAGCCCGCTGCGCCGACCAGGCACCGGTTTCCACCGCCGTTCTGTTTTTCCAAGGCATTCGTCGCAGAAACGTCACTGTCGACATCGCGGGCCCCTGGGCTAGGCTCCAGCCTTCTGCTCCATGGCCCGCAGGCGAATCTCCCCCGCTAAAACCCGACCCGGACGGCCGCCGACGGCCCCGACCCTTCCTCCGGGTTCCGGTCCGGAACGGTTCTTCAACCGGGAGGTGTCCTGGCTGGAGTTCAACCGGCGGGTGCTGGAGGAGGCTCTCGATCCCTCGGTGCCCCTGCTGGAACGGGTGAAGTTCCTGGGGATCACCCACTCCAACCTCGACGAGTTCTTCGAGGTCAGGGTGGCAGGGCTCAAGCAGCAGATCGAATCGGAGTCGGCCGAACGGACCCCGGACGGGCTGACCGCCGCCGAGTGCCTGAGGGGGGTGACCCGCCGGGTGCGGGATCTCGTCCACGAGGCCGACCGTTGCTGGTCGCGCGACCTGGCCCCGGCGCTCGAGGCCCGGGGGTTCCGCTTTCTCAAGCCCGATGTGCTGGGCGAGTCCGACCGCCGCTGGCTGGCCGCCTACCATCAGGACAAGGTGCACCCGGTCCTGACCCCGTTGGCGGTCGACCCTTCGCATCCGTTCCCCCAGCTGCTGAACAAGTCGCTGAACCTCATCACGCGGATCCGGACCCCGGATGCGCGCGACCCGGCGGCCACCCGTCTCGCCATCGTTCAGGTGCCCCGGGTGCTGCCCCACCTCGTCCGGTTGCCCCGGAACGATGGCCGCTGGGACTGCGTTCTCATGTCGGACCTCATCGGGGCCAACCTCGGCGGGTTGTTCGGGGTGGAACAGGTCGGGGCCTGGTGGTCCTTCCGGGTCACCCGCAACAGCGAGCTCTACATCGATGAGGAGGAGGCCTCCAACCTGAGGTTGGCCGTGGAGGCCGAGCTTCACAACCGGCGCAAGGGCGAGGCCGTCCGGCTCGAGATCTCCTCCGATTGCCCGGACGACATCCGGCGGGAACTGCTCGCGACCCTCGGGCTCGGCCCGCACGACCTCTATGCGATCGACGGACCGATCGCCCCGGCCCGCCTCATGGCCATCCTGGAGGGCGATCACGCTCCCGAGCTGCGCGACACGCCGTTCGTGGCCCCCACGCCGGAACCGCTCCGCGAGGGCGCCGACGTGTTCGAATCGCTCCGCCGGGGGGACCTCCTGCTGCACCATCCCTACGAGAGCTTCGACGGCGTGCTCCACTTCCTGCGGTGTGCCGCGGCCGACCCCCGGGTGCTGGCGATCAAGCAGACCCTCTACCGCACCGGCGGCGACCGGCGCATCGTCGGCGCCCTCATGGACGCGGTGAAGAACGGCAAGCAGGTCACCGTGGTGGTGGAGCTGAAGGCCCGCTTCGACGAGGCCAACAACATCGCCTGGTCGCGCCGGCTCGAGGAGGCCGGCGTGCACGTGGTCTACGGCGTGGTTGGCTACAAGATCCACGCCAAGGTGTGCCTGGTGGTCCGCCGCGATGACGACGGGCTGCGCCGCTACGTCCACCTGGGCACGGGCAACTACAACCCGGCGACGGCCAGGCTCTACACCGACCTGAGCCTGCTGACCTGCGACCCGGACATCGGCGAGGACGCCACCACGCTCTTCAACCTGCTCACCGGCGTCTGCCAGCACCGGCCCACCCGGCGGCTGTTGCTGGCCCCCTTCGAGATGCACGGGCGGGTGCAGGAGTGGATCCGGAGGGAGGCCGACCACGCCCGCGCGGGACTTCCGGCTCGCATCGTGGCCAAGATGAACGCCCTGGTGGATGAAGAGACCATCGGCGCGCTCTACGAGGCCTCGCAGGCCGGGGTCGAGGTCGAGCTCGTCGTCCGGGGCATCTGCTGCCTGCGTCCCGGGGTGCCGGGATTGAGCGATCGGATCCGGGTGCGCAGCATCGTCGACCGGTTCCTGGAACACAGCCGGATCTGGAGCTTCCACAACGCCGGGAATCCCTCCGTCCATGTCACCAGCGCCGATTGGATGCCCAGGAATTTCTTCAAACGGATCGAGGTGGCCTTCCCGATCCTCGACGGCCGCATCAGGGACCGCATCCTGAACGAGATCCTCGAGGAATCCCTGAACGACACGGCCAAGGCACGTTGGCTCCAGCCCGACGGCTCCCATCGACGGTCGCCGCAGACCCGGGGAACGGGGGGCCGGCGCTCGCAATCGCGCTTCATGGAGCTGGCGCGCGGGGGGTCGGCGGGGTCCGCCCCCGGCAACCCCCTCCCGGCAACGCCCCGGATCCGACCCGGAAAGCGGCCCGAATGATCACCGGGCCGGCGCCTCGACCTCGCGGACGGCCGCGCCCAGCGACTCGCTGATCACCAGCACCGCCAGGCGACGGATCCGGACACCCTCGTCCGGGGCGAGGGCGGGATGGTCGAGGCCGCCGGCGGCTCCGACCGGCGCGTCTCCGATCACGGACTCGGTGCCGGGACGCGCTTCCGGGATCGAGGTCTTCGATTCGTTGGTCCCCAGGTAGTCGAACCGTCCGAGCAGGTCGGTGTAGCCGTCCTTCACGAAGCGGATCTCCCCGTTGTCCAATCGGCCGTAGACCTTCACATAAGCCTTGGAGACCGGGCGGGCGCCGGTCGGATCGCGGACCTCGAGGGTGCCCTCGTTCTCCGCCATCCGCAGCCGGAAGGTGTGGGCGTGGTGCATCCGGGACCGACGCCGGCCGCCGCCCAGGACCTCGACCATCACATGATCGCGGGCGAGGGCGTCGGGAATCGGGAGGTCCATGGAGTCCTTGCCCGCCGGCAGGGGCACGACCATCGAGAGCGCCGGCTGGAGGATGGCGGGCTGATCCCCGTCCCGGTCGGTGAAGGGGTTCCGGCTGAAGAGGAATTCCGGGTCCAGGCGGTGGTAGTGGACCGTGACCGACGACAACCCCTTCCACGACAGGGACACCGTGCGGTTCTCGACCTTCAGGTCGAAGGACGCATCGCGCTGGGAAGCGGTGCCCGTGGCGCCCGGGATGGCGGTGACGGTCCCGCCGGTGGTCGCCCTGCCCTCGGCCTCGTCGAGGTGGCGGGCGAGGTCGGCGAAGAGCCCGCGCCACCGGAGCACCGGGTGGGATTCGTAGGAACGGGCGATGCGGCGGGCCTCCGAGGTCCTGTCCTCGAACAGGTGGGCCCAGGCCCGGAGGTAGTCGTACTGGATCCGGGTGCGGATCTCGGAGGGTCGGATCCGTTCGAGGCGCGCCAACCCCTCCTCGATGCGATCCTGCAGGAACAGGTAGCAGGTCACGGCCAGGGCGTCGTCGGCCGACAACCGGGGTTGGAAGGCCAGCACCCGGAGGAACGACAGGTACTGCTCACGGAAGACCGTGTTGGCGATCCGCCGGCGGGCACCGACCGGGTGCGCCCTGGGGTTGATGAGGGGCGAGTATTCGAGGTGCTCGTAGGAACGCTCCTCGACGGGATCGATCCGAAGCAGCGGCGAGTCCAACCAGGGACCGCATTCGGCGAGGAACTCCGGCTGGTGCCGCAGCCATTCCCGGAGCACGACCGTGTCGTTGTGAAGCACCGAATAGCGGGCGATGGGTTCGCTCCAGACATGATGCCGGGAAAGGAAGGCGCTGATACGACGGAAGAATTCCGGGCTCTGGCGGGCCCTCCAGGCCACGGCCTCCAGATCGAGCCGGGCCAGATTGTTGGTGCCCAGGAAGGCGAGGACCTCGGCCTCCGACCCCTGCTGGGACACATGGTCCCAGGATCCGAAGTCCCGGGCCGACAGCCGGCGCACCACCCGGAAGGGATGTCCCGCCGCGGTGGCGAGGGTCCGGCCGTCCCGGGTCAGGCGGGCCGGGGCATGGGAGTGCTCGGTGGGTTGGTCGGCATGGGTCGGGAAGTAGAAATGGTACTCGAGATGCTGCGTCGAGTAAGGCTCGAGCCGGACCCTACGGCCGTGGGTGGCCCGGCTGCCGAGGACCGGCAGGGCTCCGCGGGGAATCTGGGTCAGCAGCTCGGCTTTCACCACGGAGGACCCCGGATTGCCGAGCACGACCTGGGCCCCGTACACCACGCCGGCCAGGAATTCCTCCTTCACGAATTTGTCCCGCTGCTCGTCGCCCTCGCGGACGAAGCGGTCGTCCTGCCGGAAGAAGCGCTCGGTGATCAGCAGCTCGGTGCCGGCCGGATTCTGGGGATCCATCGGGGCGGGCCTCATCTCTCGGAGGAAGATCAGCGCCGGCCCACGGGCCTCGAGGGTCCGCTGGCCGCCCTCGCCGCGGATCGTCACGGCAGGGGGACCCTGGAAGGGGAGGTCCAACACCGCCAGGGCCAGCAGGATCTCGGTGGGGCTGTGATGGGCCTCGAGGATGCGCGGAGACAGGAAGGGCTCCGCCGGATTGCGTGCCGCGAAGTCGCGCCAGAACCCCGAGACGGGGATCAGGTCCGGTCCCTGGGCCTCGAGGGGCAGGCGGTGGTAGTGGTTCTCGGCCCATTCGCGGGCCGGACCGGGCGAGCGGTAGTATCCCGCAGCGGCCGATCGGGCCCGGAGGGCCAGCGCCGTCGCGGCATCGGCCGAAGGCGCTCCGATCGGCGCCGCCTTCAACTTCTTGTCGGCGGTCGCAGGCCGTGGACGCGGAGCCGCCTTGGACCTCTCGGCAAGGAGGCCACCTTCCGCGACCGCCTTCGGTGAAGACCGGAACGACCTCGCCCCGGGAGCTTCGGCCCCGCCCGGGGCATACCTCGAAACCGACTCGGGTGCGTCCATCAGGGAACCCGTGATCACGGGCGTCATGGCACCGCCGGTGGGCTTCGCCGAGGCCTGATTCTTCGTGGCGTCCCCGCCACCCCCTCCGGCACCGGCCTCCTCCAGGGCGCGCCCGCCGAGGGCGGTCTCGAACCTCCGGGCCTCCCCCTCCGGATCGGCCGGCTGGAGTTCCAACAGTTCCTGGAGATGACGGGCGGTCGTCGCGGCCTCGCCATCGACACGACCGGCCAAAAGGGCCTTCTCCACCACGTTGAGGCGACCATGGGCACGCGGTTCCAGATGGGACCTCAGATCGGTGTCGAGCAGGTAGTCGTCCATGAAGGTCCGCGCCCGCTTGTTCGCCAGGAGGGGCTTGATGACCGTCTCGAAGAAGCGGGGATCCTTCCGCTGCAGGAAGAGGTTCACCTCGTGGCAGGCGAACTCGGAGTACCGGGCGCGTTGCTCCTCGGGCTTCAGCGTGGGCCAGCGCATCAGCCATTCGAAACGGGCCAGCCCGGGATCGGGATTCAGGGTCCGGAGCAATCCGAAGACCGCGCCCAGGGTGTCGTAGGTCTCCCACCGGCTGTTCTGGGCATCGGTGAGGGCCAGCGATCGACCCGCGACCATGGCCTTCGATTCCCGGACCTCGGTCGATCCGCCCGACGCATCCAGCGACCGGGCCAGCCGGAGATCCCTGGGGACCAGATCGGGAGCACCCCGGTGGAGGATCCGCCAGGCCGCCTCGGTGTCGTCCTCGACCTGGACCTGGATCACCGGCCGGTCCCCGAGGGCCGTGGCCGGCAGTCGGATCCGGCCCTCGGCATCCGGGACCAGGTTGAACCAGGCGAGCGACGGCCCCGCCAGGAAATCCAGTTTCGGGCCCTCCGCCACCGGAAGACCGATCCCGTCGTGGGCCGCGTCGCCCGCGGCCATCCGGATCAGGCCCGCCCGATCGCCCATGGTGGCCGCCGGGGACTGTCCCCCGGACACCGGCAGGACCACCGATTCGGTGGAGCGCTTGTCCCAGGGGTGGAGCAAAAGGCCGGGTCGGGCCAGGCGGTTCCCGGGGAACTTCCGGGCATACCGGCGGTCGAGGATGTACCGGGATTCGTCGCCGATGGCGCGCCCCTCCGAGTACAGGTTGGGCAGATGTTCCGGGACCCGGAATCCGGACCCCCAGCGGGTGAATCCGCCAAGGCCGGAGAACAGCCCGGGGTTCGGCACGAAATGACCGGCGACCACATGCACCCGGGTGGATCGATTCCAGTTCAGGAGCGCGATCTCCGCGCCGCCCTCCGGCGTGAGGGTCACCGGACCCAGGTGGACAGGCTCCCGCGGTCGCAGCTCGAGCGAACGGTTCCTGCCGATCAGCCACCCGGCGACCGGAACCCCGTCGGTGACGCGCAGCATGATCACCGATTCGCCGGGATCGCGCAGCCGCAGGGAATAATCGCCGGCGGGCAGCCCCGCGATCTCGAGCAGGCTGCCGACGGGGCGCACCGCGTCGCTCCGGTCGGAGGCGAACACGCCGCCACGCTCCTCCAGCAGGGACCAGGCATCCGGGGCGTTCCTGGGGAACCAAGGGATGCGCACGGTCTCGCCGACCCGGGCATGGACCTCCCGGGATCGGGTCCGGTCCACGGTCTCCAGCGACCAGGAACGGCGCACCTCCTCACCGTCGGCCACCAACTCCAGATGCGTGAGGCCGTCGAGCTTCCCGAGATCGATGCGACCCCGCGCATCGGTCCGCAGCGGGATGACCTCGGAGGAGGAGAAACCCCGTCGGCGGAAGGCAAGCCGGAGCACACGGTCGGGCACCGGTTCACCATTGCGGCCCAGGACCTCGATCCGGTGGTTCTCGCCGTCCCGCCGGAGAAACGAATCCCTGACCACGGACATCCGTTCGATCCCGTTGATCTCCCAGGTCCGAGAGGCGCTCAGGTCGCGCCTGTCGCCGCCGGCCACCGGGTCGATCCGGCCGCTCAGGGTCGCCGTGACCCGGGCCAGGCGGTCCGGAACCCGGAAGGATCGCGTCAGCAGGCGGGCCGGATTCAGGGAGGGGTTCAGGTTCGTCGTGCCGAGATCCACGACCGTCGTGCCGCTGACGCCGTCGTGGGTGACCGTGGTCAGGGTCAGCCGGGGATCGATGAGGAGTTCGGGCGAGGCGGCGTGATCGCCGATGCGCAGCGATGATCGGAGCGCCAGCACCGCTTCGGCCCCGGCCACGCACTGCTCGGGGTCGAGATGGAACCAGGCCTCCAGGGAGTAGTTCTCGGCGTGATGCTCGAATTCGGCCAGCGATGCGAGGCGGCCCTCCGCGTCGGACAGCACGAGCGGGCGTCGACCCGGGGTGGCCGTGAACGGGATCTGGATGCGTCCGTCCTGCGGGTCGGCCTCCCAGCGCCGTCCATCGAGCCAGGCCACGGCGTTGGTGACGATCCGGGCGTTCTCATCGAGGACCCGGATCAGGTCGCCGCCGGGCCCGGGCGATTGCAGGAGGCTGAAGCCACCGCGGCGGATCAGGGCCCGCGAGGAGCGGCCACCGCCGATGATCTCGACGATCCAGGCACCCCGCTTGCCCCGGAGCTCGGGGAACCGGAACCGGCGGGTGGTGCGCAGGAAGGGCGAGGATTCCCCGTCGTGGCGTTGTTCGGCATTGGACACCCAGCCATCCAACGGCAGGTCGGTGTTGAGGGCTCGCTTCTCCGACAGGAACCAGCCGAGGGTGTTGATCTCGAAGAGCCGGACGATGACCTGCGGCGTGTTCTTCAGCGTCACGGTCACGGCGACCTCCTGATCGACCGGGATCACCGGCGCGTTGGTGGCCGGGAACTCGATGTCGACCCGCTTCTTGAGCGCCTGGAAGTCGGCGGGTGGGAGCAGCGAGGCCCAGCGTTCGGGCTCGCCCGACCCGAGGGTGATCTTGGCCTCGGCGAACAGCGCCTTCACCCACGCGTCGCGCAGCCACTCGGTCCAGGGTTCCCAAGCGGGCTCGGTGGCCGCGAAATGGAGGAAGAACTCCCGCACCAACGGTTCGTCCACGCCGACCGGGGGCAGGGTGAGGCCGGCCTCGGGAAAGGTGGCGTTCAGGTCCGCCGCCACCCGGTCGGCCTGGACCGACTCGAGATACTTCGGGCTCATGTAGGCCGCGGGCCGAGGCAGCTTCAGGTACTCGAGGAACCGGTCCCGGTCGTACACGCCACGGCTGCGGTCATGCTGCAGACGGGCGAAGAGCACGTGGGCCTTGAGGGAATTGAAGGCCGGCGGAAGCCCGCGCAAATAGGCCCCGACCCGTTCCAGCCAGGCTTCGCGTTCCACAGGATCGCTGAGGACACCGGCGTCGGCCCCGGGGGCCATCCTCCGGATGCGGGCCTGCACGAACGCCCGCTGCGTGGCCAGCGTCGGCAATTCCTTCTCGAGCAGGTCGAGCTGGGCGGTGAGCAGCGCCCGGTGGATGGCGAACTCCCCGAATCCCCGGCTCTCCTGCGTCTTCAGGTCGGCCACGATCAGCGGGACCAGGCCCGGCACATCGGGACGCCGGAGCCGGCCCAACGCCGTCCGCCGCTGGGCCGGCCGGAGGGGCACCTGGTCACGGACCAACGCCTCGACCTCCTGATCGGCCAGACCTTCGAGGGAATCGTGCTGCAGGACCTTCCGCAGATAGACCTCCCGCGAGATCTTGGCCGGGTCGAGGGTGGTGGGCAGGTCGGGCTTCTGGTCCGGGATCCTGGGCGCGTGGTCGAGCTGCGGGGCCAACCGTTCCCGCAGGTGGCGGAGGGTCCGCTGCGGATCCGTGCCGTAGGCCAGCAGCGCCTCCCGGTTCTCGAGCATCCGTCGCTGTGCGGACTCGGGAAACCGCTGGGCCCACTGGGCCATCGTCGCCGCGAACTTCACGGCCTGTCCCGAGGACTGCTGGTGCAGGGCGTGGAAGAAATAGTAGTCCTCGGTGCCCGGCACCAACTGGCCCAGAACCGTCTCGCGGTCGGGAGCCAGCGCGAAGGTCTCGAGGAATCCGAGGTCGGTCTCGGCAGCGGGGATGCGGAACACGGCCAGCGCCGCGGAGAGGATCAACCAGGAGAGGCCGGGGCGGAGGAGCGGGAGTGCGTGCATGGCGGGTCGAGGGGTCGGCAGGATGGGAGGGCCACGGTCGGCCTCCTGTTCCTGACAACGTCCGGAGCGAATAAAGCTTAGACTCCGCCCGGGCGCGAGGGGCGTCATGCCCCGACGATCACCGGATCGCGGACCCGACACCGTCCCCCAACCCTTGGGACCAAGTTCCGGATTGAGTCCGACCTCCGGCCGCCCACTGTCCGCGGTGATGACCACCACCCACGTCCACAACACGCCGGTGCGATCCCCGTTCACCTTGCCATCGGGAGTGCCGCCGGATTCCGCGCGGGTGGTCGTCGTCGGGGGTGGCATCGTGGGTTGTTCGGTCGCCTACCATCTCGCCAAGGCGGGCTGGAAGGACGTGGTGCTGCTCGAACAGGGACGGCTCAGCGGAGGGACCACCTGGCACGCCGCCGGCATGGTCGGACAACTCCGGGCCAGCAACAGCATGACCCAGATCAACCGGTATTCGGCCACGCTGTACCCGAGCCTGGCCGCCGAGACGGGCCACGATGTCGGCTGGGTGAGGACCACCGGACTCACCCTCGGGACGAGCGCCGAGCGGATGACGCAGCTCCGTCGCACCGCGGCGATGGCGGAGGTGTTCGGGGTCGAGGCGCACCTCGTGGGGCCCAAGGAGGCTCAGGAACTGTGGCCGCTCATCCAGGTCGAGGACGTGCTCGGCGCCGTGTACCTGCCGGGCGACGGGCGGGTGATCCCGGGCGAATGCGCGGTCGCCCTCGCGAAGGGGGCCCTGGCCCACGGGGCGGCGCTGTACGATCAGGTGCGCGTGGCCTCGCTGATCCATCGCGAGACCGCGCACGGACGGCGACGGATCACGGGTGTGCGCCTCGAGGGCGGTCGGGAGATCCGCGCCGAGTGGGTGGTCCTGGCCTGCGGCATGTGGGCTCGACAACTGGGTCTGCCGATCGGCGTCGACCTGCCGCTCTATCCGGTGGAACACCACTACGTCCTGAGCGAGCCCATCGAGGGCGCGCTGCCGACGCTGCCCTGCGCCCGCGACCCGGACGCGGCGATCTACTTCCGCACGCTCGACGACGGATCCATCAAGCTCGGGGCCTTCCAGTGGCGGTCCAAGCCGTGGCAGATCGGCGACCACGTGCCCGACGACTTCGCCTTCGGGCTCCTGCCCGACGACTGGGAGAAATTCTCCGAACCGATGGCCGCGGGCCTGCACCGGATCCCCGCGCTGCGGAAGGCGAGGTTCCCCAAGTTCGTGAACGGACCGGAGAGCTTCACCCCGGACAACAACTTCCTGATGGGACCCCCGGCCGGGACCGAGGGGCTCTTCGTCTTGAGCGGGTTCAACTCGGTGGGCATCGCCAGCGCCGGCGGCGTGGGCCGTTTCGCGGTGCCCTGGCTCGAGAGCGGGGAGATGCCGATGGACCTCTGGAGTGTCGATGTGCGGCGCTTCGTGCCGGCGCAGAATGGCAGGGAGTACCTGCAGGCGCGGGCCTCCGAGGTGCTCGGCCTGCACTACCAGATGGCGTGGCCGAACCGGGAGATGGAGACCTCCCGCGGGGTGCGTTCCACGCCGTTGCACGAGGCCACCCGCGCCGCGGGCGCCTGTTTCGGCCAGACGGCGGGCTGGGAGCGACCGCTGTGGTACGCGCCGCCGGGCACCCCGCCCGAACTCCGCTATTCGTTCCGGAAGCAGAACTGGGCCCCGCACGTCGCGACCGAGATCCGTCGTTGCCGCGAAGGGGTGGCCCTCTTCGACCAGTCCACCTTCGCCAAGTACGAGCTTTCCGGACCCGACGCCCTCCGGGCCCTCGACCGCCTGTGCGGCAACCGGATCGACGTTCCGGTCGGACGGATCGTCTACACGGGCCTGCTCAACGCCCGGGGCACCTACGAGAGCGACGTCACGGTCGTCCGCACGGCGATCGACCGGTTCCATCTGATCGCGCCCACCCAGCAGGTGCGCCACGACGCCGACTGGATCCTCCGCAACGTGCCCGCCGACGCCGATCTCCGGCTCGACGACGTCACCGGTGCGATCGGCGTGGTGTCGATCATGGGCCCGCAGGCCCGGCAAGTCCTGCAGCGGGTGACCGAGACCGATCTCTCGGCGACGGCCTTCCCCTTCGGGCAGAGCGCGGAGATCCGCATCGCGGGAGTACCGCAAGCGGTGAGGGCCCTGCGCGTGACCTATGTCGGCGAGCTCGGATGGGAGCTGCATGGACCGGCCGGCGCGATGGCCGCGGTTTGGAGCACCCTGATGAAGGCGGGGCGGGACGAGGGCATCGGTCCGGCCGGCAACTATGCGATCAACGCGATGCGGATCGAAAAGGCCTACCGGGCCTGGGGTCACGAGCTGTCGGTGGACGAGACCCCCTTCGAGGCCGGACTGGGATTCGCGATCGACTGGGACCGCGAGTTCCTCGCGAAGGCGCGCCTCCTGGAGTTGCGGGGCCGACCGCTGCGCAAGCGGCTGGTGTCGCTGGTGATGGCCTGCGACGACCCGACGGTCACCCTCTGGGGCAATGAACCGGTGTTCCGCGATGGCCGGTTGGCGGGCTACACGTCGAGCGCCGCGTATTCCCCGACCCTCTCCGCCCCGGTGGCCATGGCCTACATCAAGCGACCGCCCGAAGAGTCCGACCTCGGGGTCGACACCGCCTGGCTGGAGGCAGGCCGATACGAGATCCTGCAGGACGGCGTGAGGTATCCGGCCCGGATGACCCTGCGGTCGCCGGTCGATCCGGCCCGCGAGCGCATCCTCCGCTGAGATCCGGTGGGCCGGGCCGGCGAGGGGATTCACGACGGTCGGGATCACGACCATCGGGATCACCAGGATTAGGACGACGATCAGGATTTGCCCCGACCCCGGACCGGGTCGAAGCTGTTCGAGACCGGGCGGCGAAGCCGTCACCGGGCCACCGACCCCCGACGCTCCATCCCGAATGCACGCGGCGCATTTTCTCCAGGACCTCGCGGTCGTGATGATCGTGGCCGGACTGGTCACCGTGCTGTTCCGTCGCCTCCGCCAACCGGTGGTGCTCGGCTACATCATCGCCGGGGTCATCATCGGACCCCACACCCCGCCGTTCCCGCTGATCCGGGACGAGGCCACCATCCACACCCTCGCCGAACTCGGGGTGATCCTGCTGATGTTCTCGCTGGGCCTGGAGTTCAGTCTCAAGAAGCTCAAGAAGGTGGGCGGCACCGCCTTCATCACGGCCTCGGTCATCATCCTCACGATGATCGGTGTGGGTCACCAGATCGGGCGGTCCTTCGGATGGAGCTCCATGGACAGCCTCTTCCTCGGGGCCATGCTGTCGATCTCCTCCACCACCATCATCGTCAAGGCGCTGGCCGAACTGGGACTCTCCAAAGAGCCCTTCGCCCAGCTCATCTTCGGCGTGCTCATCATCGAGGACATCCTGGCCATCGCGATGATCGCGCTCCTGTCGGGCATCGCCATGACCGGATCCCTCAGCCTCGGCGAGGTGGGTCTGACCCTGGGCAAGCTGTCGCTGTTCCTCGTGGGGACCCTCGTGGTGGGGTTGATCGCGATCCCGCGCTTCCTGACCTACGTGAGCGGCTTCCGCAGCCATGAAACCCTGCTGATCACGGTGCTGGGGTTGTGCTTCGGGATGTCGCTGCTGGCGGCGAAGCTGGGCTACAGCGTCGCCCTCGGGGCCTTCCTGATCGGGGCGGTGATCGCCGAATCGCGGGAGATCCACCGCATCGAGTCCCTCGTCGAACCCGTCCGGGACATGTTCAGCGCGGTGTTCTTCGTGGCCATCGGACTGATGATCGATCCCACGCTGCTGGCCGAGCACTGGCAAGCCATCGCGGTCATCAGTCTGGCGGTGATGGTGGGGCAGGTCCTGAGCTGCACCTTCGGCACCTTTCTGTCGGGGCACGACACGCGGACCGCCCTGCGGGTGGGCATGGGGCTGGCCCAGATCGGCGAATTCTCCTTCATCATCGCCTCGCTCGGCCAGACATCGAATGTGACCAGCAGGTTCCTGTATCCGATCGCCGTCGCCGTCTCGGTGATCACCACCCTGGCGACCCCCTATCTGATCCGCGGCAGCGATGCGGTGGCCACGGGCTTCGAGCGCCTGGCCCCGCGGTGGCTCACCGACACGCTCCTCATCTACACGCACTGGATCGGGCGCCTCGGCCGCCGCAATCCCGACATGGTCACCCGGATGATCCGCAAGTGGTCGCTGCAGATGCTGCTCAATGCCGCGCTCATCGCCGTGGTGTTCGTGGTGGTGTCCTTCTTCGCGGCGCGCTCACCCGCCACCGGGGTCCTGGGCATCCCCGGATCGTGGGTCCACTCGGCCTATTGGCTCCTGGCGGTCTTCGTCTCGCTGCCCCTGTTCATCGCCACCACGCGGAAGCTGGGAGCGCTGGGGATGCTGCTGGCCGAGGCCAAGGTCACCCAGAAATCGGCCGGAGTCCGGGCTCCGATGATCCGGGCCATCGTGGCCCAGGTGATCCCCATCGGCGGATCGGCGATCCTGGGGCTGTATGTCGTGGTGCTCAGTTCGACCCTGCTCACCTCATGGAGGGCCCTCGTCGTCCTGCTCGGACTGGCCGGGCTGCTGAGCTGGTCGCTGCGACGGACCTTCATCCGGGTCTACTCCAAGGCCCAGAACGCCCTCGCCGACACCTTGTCCCAACCTCCGGCTCCCCGGGAGACCGAGACCCCACCCCTCCTGCCGCCCCTGTTGCGGCACGCCAACCTCCAGACCCTGCAACTGACCGCCGGATCACCGGCGGCCGGCATGCTGATCCGCGAACTCCAGCTCCGCACCCTCAGCGGAGCGAGCATCGTGGGCATCGACCGCAACGGCGACAGCGTGATCAACCCGGGTCCCGACGAGGCATTGCACGCCGGCGATCGGGTCCTGCTGCTGGGCAGCACCGAGCAACTCGCCTCCGCCGAACGGCTGCTCACCGCAGGCCCCGGTCAACGCGGGGTCCGGGGCGCCGGCTCGGGCAGGGATTCGAGGCCGTCATCGACCGCCCGGAGCTTGGTGTAGCGCGTGGCGACCGTGAAGGCGTTGGCCCAGGCGATGTAGTAGCCGGGAAGGCCGTCCAGGAAGCCGCCCTTGAAGACATAACCCCGCAGGAACCGCCACGCGGGGCGGAACAGCAGGTCCACCCATCCGGCCCGACGACCGGAGCGCCGCGAGGCCTGCACGAAGGCCGTGCTGTACGGAGGGATCTTGGTCACCTGCCGATCGATGCTCTCGTTGCTGTAATGCAGCAGGTCCGAACGCAGTCGGCCGATGCGTCCCTCCACCTCGAGGCGCGCATGGGGCTCCTCGCCACCCCATCGCGCCCGGCCGCGACGGGCCAGGCGGATGACGCGATCGGGATACCAGTCACCATGACGGATCCAACGACCGAGGAACCAGGTGCAGCGCGGAAAACTGAACGCACCGATCTCCGGACCCGCGGTGGCGATGGCACGGGCGATCTCCTCCTTCAATCGCGGGGTGACCACCTCATCGGCATCGAGGTTGAGGGTCCAATCGGACACCGTCTTCCCGAGCCCGGAGGCCTTCTGCCCCACGAATCCCTTCCAAGGCTCCCGGACCACGATGGCACCATGACCTCGGGCCAGCTCCTCGGTGCCGTCGGCCACGTCGTGCTGGAGGATGACCACGATCTCGGCGGCCCACCCCCGGACGCTGTCGAGCGCGGCGCCGATGCGGTGCACCTCGGCGCCCGAGACGAGATAGACCGAGATCGGGAGCGGTGGGGTCATGGCGGATCCTCTGGTACGCGATCGAAGCGACGGGACCAGTGAAGCACCCGGAACGTCGATTGCCTACTGTTGCGGACGGATTCGTCGGACGGTGACCCGGTCGCGAGCGGGATGGATCAGGCCAGGCCCACGGCGGCCATGACGGCATCCTTGGTGGCCTTGGCCAGGATGGGCTCGAAACCGGCCACGCGGATGGCGGTGTCGGGATCCTTCAGGCCATGGCCGGTCATGGTGGCCGTCACCAACGACCCCTCGGGGATCTCGCCGCCGCGAACCGCCTTGATGAGTCCGGCCAACGGAGCGGCGCAGGCCGGCTCCACCATCACACCCTCGGTGCGGGCCAGGAGCTTGTAGGCGTGCAGGATCTCCTCGTCGGTGACCGAGCGGATGGAGCCCTGGCTCTCGCGTGCGGCATCCACGGCCCCCTGCCAACTGGCCGGGTTGCCGATGCGGATGGCCGTGGCCACCGTCTCAGGGTTGGGGACCGGGTGGCCCAGCACCAACGGCGCGGCGCCCGCGGCCTGCCAGCCCATCATTCGCGGCAACGTGTCGGACAGGCCGGCCTCGGCGTATTCGCGGAACCCGCGCCAGTAGGCCGTGATGTTGCCGGCATTGCCCACGGGCAGGAAATGGAAGTCCGGGGCGTCACCCAGGGCGTCGCAGATCTCGAAGGCCGCCGTCTTCTGCCCCTCGATGCGCACCGGATTCACCGAGTTGACCACCTCGACCAGGCCGGTCTGGCCGAGCTCGCGCACGATGTTGAGCGCATCGTCGAAGTTGCCGTCGATGCTGACCGTGGTGGCCCCGTAGAGCAGAGCCTGCGACATCTTGCCGTGGGCGATCTTGCCCTGGGGCAGCAGCACCACGCACTTGAGACCGGCCCGTGCGGCATACGCGGCGGCGCTGGCCGAGGTGTTGCCGGTGCTGGCGCAGACGACGATCTTGGCGCCGCGTTCCTTGGCCTTGGTGATGGCCATGGTCATGCCCCGGTCCTTGAAGGAGCAGGTCGGGTTCATGGCCTCGTACTTGAGACGCAGGTCGAAGTTGCCGCCGATGGCCGCCACGAAGTTGGGCACCGGGATGAGCGGCGTGTTGCCCTCCAGCAGGGTCACGACGGGCGTCTCCGCGGTCACCGGCAGGAAGCGGGCGTAGCGGCGGATGACTCCGGGCCAGGCGGCCGCGGGGGCGGAGGTCGAACTCATGGAATCGGGGGTGGGGTTGGAGAAGGCGTGGGGAAATCCTGCGGATCAGGCCATGGCTCGGGCGATGGAGTTCCACCAACCGTCGTGGAGCTGGGAAACCGGGGCCGTGAATTCCCCGGCCGGGGTCTTCAGGGTGAGGGACTCGCCGCCCACGGTGCCGATCTGAACGGCGGGCACTCCCAAGGCCTTGGCCTGCTTGATCACGCGGCCGGCATCGATGGCGGAGACGGAGACGACCACGCGGTTCTGGGTCTCGCCGAAGAGCAGCGCATCGAGCCGGGCACCCTCGGCACAGGTGGTGAGATCGACCGTCGCTCCGAGGAACCGGTGGTTCTCGCGGGCCACCTGCTGGCTGAAGCACGATTCGGCCAAGGTCACCGCCAGACCGCCCTCGCTGCAATCGTGGGCACTCTTCACCACACCTTCGCGGATGAGCCCGAGCAGGGTGGTGTGCAGGGTCTGGGCGATCGTCAGGTCGACCCGCGGCGGCAGGCCGTTCTTCTGGCCGTGCACGCTCTTCAGGTGGGCGCTGCCACCCAGGCCCTGCAGCGGATCGGCCAGGTCCACCGGCGCGCCGAGCAGCAGGATCGCGTCGCCCGCATCCTTGAACCACTGGGTGGTGATGTGCTCGGGCTTCTCGATGATGCCGACCACGGCCACCGTGGGCGTCGGGTCGATCGCGCCGAGGGCACCGCGCTGGTTGTAGAGCGACACGTTGCCTCCGGTGACCGGGGCGCTGAAGGCCCGGCACCCGTCGGCCAGCCCACGGACCGACTCCTTGAGCTGCCAGAAGATCTCCGGGTTGTGGGGATTCCCGAAGTTCAGGTTGTCGGTCGAACCCACGGGGATCGCCCCGGAGCAGGCCAGGTTGCGGCAGGCCTCGGTGACGGCCGCTTTGCCGCCCTCATACGGATCGAGGTACACGTAGCCGCCATTGCAGTCGACCGTGAAGGCCACGTACTTGTCGGCCAGGGGCGCCGGCGGCCGGAACGCGTCGGCGGTGCCCGATTTGGCGGCCGCGTATTCGGCCTTGGTGACCGGCAGGCTGTCGGCCTTGATGCGGATGACCGCCGCATCGCTGCCGGGGCAGACCACCGAACCGTCGCGCACCATGTGGTCGTACTGGCCGTACACCCAGTTCTTCGAGGCGATGGTGTGGTTGGAGAGCAGGGTCTTGAGGTCGCCGATCGGGTCGCGGGTGTCGGCGATGCCGTCGAGACGGAAGGCGCGGACCGCCTCCATGTAGGCCGCCTCTCGGGACTCGCGCTGATACACCGGGGCCTCGTCGGCCAGCTTCTTGGCGGGCACGTCCACGACCACCTTGCCCCCGTGGCGGACGACCATGCGACCGGTGTCGGTCACCACGCCGATCTCGGCCCAGGGCAGGTCCCACTTGTCGAACACCGCCTTCACCTCGGCCTCGCGGCCCTTGTGGACGACGATGAGCATCCGCTCCTGCGATTCGGAGAGCATGATCTCGTAGCTCGACATGTTCGGTGCCCGCTGCGGCACCTTGTCCAATTCGATCTCGATGCCCGTGCCGGCGCGGGCGGCCGTCTCGCAGGTGGAGCAGGTCAGGCCAGCCGCACCCATGTCCTGCATGCCCGCGACGCACCCGGTGGCCAGCAGTTCCAGACAGGCCTCGCAGACGAGCTTCTCCATGAAGGGATCGCCCACCTGCACCGCGCCGCGCTGCTGCTCGGCCGACTCCTCGGTGAGGTCCTGCGACGCGAAGGCCGCGCCCGCCAGACCGTCACGCCCCGTCGCCGGCCCGACGTAGAAGACCGGATTGCCGATGCCGTGGGCGGCGCCGCGGGTGATCTGGTCGTGCCGCAGCACCCCGAGGGCGAAGGCGTTGACCAGCGGGTTGCCCTCGTAGCTCTTGTCGAAATAGACCTCGCCCGCGACCGTCGGAATGCCGAAGCAGTTGCCGTAATGGGCGATGCCGCCGACCACGCCCGAGAACAGGCGTCGCACCTCGGGGTTGGACAACTCGCCGAAGCGCAGCGAATTGAGCGCCGCCACCGGACGGGCACCCATGGTGAAGATGTCGCGGATGATGCCGCCCACGCCGGTCGCCGCGCCCTGGAAAGGCTCCACCGCGCTGGGGTGGTTGTGCGATTCGATCTTGAAGGCGATGGCCACGCCGTCGCCCACGTCGATGATGCCCGCGTTCTCCTCGCCCGCCCCGACCAGGATCTTCTCGCCCTTGGTGGGGAAGGTCTTCAGCACCGGCCGGGTGTTCTTGTAGGAGCAGTGCTCCGACCACATCACCGAGAAGATGCCCAGCTCGGTGTACGACGGTTCACGACCGAGGATCGCGAGGATCTTCTGGTACTCGTCCGGCGTGAGGTTGTGCTTCGCGACCAGTTCCGGGGTGATGGCAGGCTCGTGCATCGAAGGGACCGACGATACGGAAACGGTCCGGGGGGACAAGTACGGGGAAGATCCCGCCGTGCGTGCCGAAAACCGGGACTCTTCACCGAATAGTCACCCGGGCGCGTTGACAGGGGCATGGGGGACCGTTAGTACGAAGAGGCTTTCCTCGGGAAGCCACCGATGAGCGGCGTCCTCTGCGATCAGGTCCTCGTCCTCAACCGGCTGTGGCAGGCGGTCAACGTCTGCTCGGTCCGCCGGGCGCTGGCGCTTCTCTTCGAGGGGAACGCTCAGGTGGTGTTCGGGATGGGCGATGGCGATTATCGGACCCTCGACTTCCAACAGTGGCGCGACCTGTCCCGGACATCGCCCGACCCCGAGGGATCGGTGGGCACGGTGTCGTTCCGGATCCGCGTGCCCCGGGTGATCCTGCTGATGGGCTTCGACCGTTTCCCCAAGAAGGAGGTCAAGTTCACCCGCCACAACCTCTTCGAGCGCGACCGGAACACCTGCCAGTACTGCGGAAAGACCTTCGACCGGCGCGACCTGAACCTCGACCACGTGATCCCCCGCGACCGAGGCGGCCCGACCACTTGGGAGAACATCGTGTGCTCGTGCATCCCCTGCAACACGCGCAAGGCCAACCGCACGCCGGCCGAGGCCCAGATGCGCCTGGTGCGCAAGCCGAAGCGGCCCAAGTGGCGTCCGTTCGTGCAGGTGAGCTTCGGGGCCTCGATCCACGACAGCTGGCGGCATTTCCTGGATGTGGCGTACTGGAACGTGGAACTCGGATCCGAGGTCGGCTGAGCTCAGGCCGGAGGTGATCCGACGGGCCCGCTTCGAAACCTCAGCCCCTCCGGCGCCAGAGGGCCATCAGCGTGAACAGGGCCACGGCGGCGGAGTAGGCGCAGATGCCCAGGCCCACCGACGGGGCCACGCCTCCGGGCTCGGTGAACAGCACCAGGGCCAGCCCCGGCACCAGCGTGAGCCCCGCCTCGGCGATGAAGGACAGGGCGGGCAACGCCCGGGGGGCCTCGTCGATCCGCTCGGACATCCAGAGCCGGTACGACCATTCGCCCATCGACCGCATGATCCAGGCATTCTGGAAATTGCGGGCCGCGACCAGCGCGCTGGTGGTGGCCACCGCGATGGCCAGACCAGGCAGACAGCCGATCCCCAGCGAGGCCAAACCATTGATCGGGATGCCCCACCGCCAACCGAGGCGTCGGGCCAAAGGGTTGCCCTCGAGGGCCAGGTTCGGGGTGGCGATCCAGGTCGACACGAGGTCGGCCGTCCGGCCCGCCAACGCCAAGCCCGCGAACAGGCACCACGGGGCCGAGCCGGGCGGGACGAACTCGGGGACGCTCGGGCTCACTGCTTGCCGTAGATGGCGTCCGGGGTCTGGAGCTGCGGCTCGGTCACCTTCCAGGAAACCCCTTCTCCCTCGACACTCCGGAAGAAGCAGGACTGGTAGCCCTCATGGCAGGCGGCACCCGTCTGCTCCACCTGGATGAGCAGGGTGTCGCCGTCGCAATCGAAGGCGATATCCTTCACCACCTGCACGTGCCCGCTCGACTCGCCCTTCATCCAGAACTTCTGCCGCGAACGGCTCCAGAAGAAGGTCCGCCGGGTCTCGAGGGTCTTCTCGAGCGAGGCCCGGTTCATCCAGGCCATCATCAGGACGCGCCCGGTGGACTGCTCCTGGATGATGGCCGGGATCAGTCCTTCCGCGGTCCACTTGAGTCGGTCGTAAAAGCTCATGCCGTGGGCATGATCATGGAAAGGCGCGCCCGGAATGTAAATTGGCCGAACGGAGGATTTTCCTCGGGTTTCTGCGATCCCGGCCCGATCCGGACTCAATCCAGGCCGCAGGCCTGCTTGGCGCGGGCGAGGGTCTTCTGCGCCTTGGCCCGGGCCTTGACCGCACCGGCCCGCAGGATGTCGCGGACATCGTCGGGGCGGGCCGCGAGTTCGGCCCGGCGTTCGCGGAAGGCGGCGAAGTGCTTCCAGTACTCCTCGAAGAGACCCTTCTTCAGATCGCCATAGCCCAGACCCCCGGCCCGGAGGCGGTTCTCCCAGTCGGCGGCCACCTCGGGCGGTGCGACCAGGCGCAGCAGTTGGATGGCGATGTTCTTGTCGGCATCGGGCTTGGGCTCGGCGGGGGAGCGACTGTCCATCTGGATGGACATCACCCGCTTGCGCAGCGCCTTCTCGTCGCCGCTGAGCTCCAGGGTGTTGCCGTAGCTCTTGCTCATCTTCTGGCCATCGGTGCCCGGCACCACGGCGACCGATTCCTGGATGCGGGGCTCGGGCACGACGAAGGTGTCGCCGTAGAGGTGGTTGAACTTGAGGGCGATGTCGCGGGTCACCTCGAGATGCTGCTTCTGGTCCTTGCCCACCGGCACCACCTGGGTGTCGTAGAGGAGGATGTCGGCGGCCATCAGCACCGGATAGGCGAAGAGCCCATGATTCACCGCGCCCAGATCGCCGTCGGCGAGCTTGGCCACCTTGTCCTTGTAGCTGTGGCAGCGCTCGAGCAGGCCCATCGGCGTCACGGTGCTCAGGAGCCAGGCCAGCTCGGTGTGCTCGGGCGTGTCGGATTGCTTCCAGAACACGCACCGGTCCGGGTTCAGGCCGGCGGCGAGCCAGTCGAGCGCGACATCCATCGTGTACTGCCGACGCTTGGCCGCGTCGGTCAGCGAGGTCATGGAATGGTAGTCGGCGATGAAATAGTAGGCCTCGCCCTGGTCCTGGAGGCCGATGGCCGGGAGCATGGCGCCGAAGTAGTTGCCCAGGTGCAGGGCACCGCTCGGCTGGATGCCGGTGAGAACGCGCATGGGCCCGAGGTTGCGGAGGCCCCGGGCCAAAAGGCAAAAGGCAAAATGGGCCCATTCTGTCACGGCCCCGAGCCCAGGATCGCGACGCCGTGGACCCATGGGCCCCGGGATCCCGCCCGGGGCCGGGGTCACGGTTGCAGCGCGGGGGTAGGATCGGGCAACCTCTCCTCGTCGTTCCCCATGCCCGCACCCTGGATCTACACCTCCGGAGAGACCGTCCTCATCGGCGACATCGTGTTCCTGGGCCATTGGCGCGGGGTGGTGGTCGACCTCGTCGGCACCACCCATGCGGACTGGAACGAGGCCACCGGCGAAGGCGTGCTGTTCGAGGGTCCCGATTTCGGCCGCCTCCTTGCCGACACCCTGGGACCGGACGTCCGGCTCGTCCGACGGGCCGGGTCCGACGGAACGTCCGCAGCCTGAATCCCACCCGTCGGCCTCCGGATTTCGGCCCCGACTTCGGATCTCGGGGGTCTCGCCGGCGGATCTCGGCGACCGTCCGGCTCCGCCGGACTCAGGCGGGCCGAAGATGCCCCAATTCCCTCAGGGAACTGTATCCCTTGAGCCAGATCTCGGAGGGGCGTCCGAGGATGACGTGATCGAGCACCTCGATGCGCAACAGCACCCCGGCACGGAGGATCTCGCGGGTGATGCGGATGTCGGCCTCCGATGGGCTCGGATCGCCGCTGGGATGGTTGTGCACCAGCACGATGGAGTGGGCCCCGGAAGCGATGGCCGGCCGGAAGATCTCCCTCGGGTGCACGAGGACCTGGTCGATCAGGCCCTCGGTGACCGTCTCCATGCGGATGAGACGGCAACGGGTGTTGAGCAGGAGCACCACCATGCGCTCGGCCTTCCAGCCGGCCGCGGTGTCGGCCAGCAGGGCCGCGATGCGGGAGGGCGTGTCGAGCACCGGGGCCGAGTCGAGCGCCTCGCGGGAGACCCGTCGGCCCAGTTCGAGGGCCGCCATCAGGAGGGCGGCCTTGCTGGGGCCCACGCCGGGTCGCCGGGCCAATTCGGCGTGCGAGGCCCGGTTGAGGGTGGCCAGGCTGCCGAAGTGGCGATGGAGGGCCTCGCCGACGGCCACGGCATCGGCCCCGGGGATGCCGGTCCGGAGCAGGAGCCCGAGCAGCTCGGCGGTGCGCAAGCCGTCCGGACCGTGACGGATGAGCCGTTCGCGGGGCCGTTCGCACGCCGGGAGGTTCCGGAGGCCGATCGACGGGACCGCACCGGCATCCGGCGGGGCGGTCAGGGGCGATGGAAGCCCGGGTGGGCCGGGAAGATCCAGGGTCGGATTCATGGTTCCCCAGCCTTCGTCCGAAACCGGTCCCTTCTTTCAAGAGAACTTCGGGAACGCGGGACGAGGACGGAACTCCGATGGATCGGGTGGCATTGGGGCGGGCGGCATTGGATCGGGTGGCATTGGGGCGGGACCCTTGACTTCACCTCCCGTCGGCCCTTCCCTCGGGCTCATGCTCCGCAGTGGCATCCTCAATCCCCACCTGCTGTCCCTCCTGGCGCGGGTGCGTCACACCAACCGCCTGGTCATCGCCGACTCCATGTTCCCGGCCTGGCCCGGGATCGAGACGGTGGACCTGTCGTTGGTCTACGGCATCCCGACCGTGCCCCAGGTGGTCGAGGCCATCGTGGCCAACTGGAAGGCGGGCCCCGTCTGGATGGCGTCCGAATTCCACGAACACAACGAGCCGGCCGTGCGCGCCGAATTCCAGTCGGCCTTCGGGGGCCTGCCCGTGATCTGGGAACCCCACCTGGCCCTGAAGGCCCGGGTGCCCGGCGCGGTCGGCCTGATCCGCACCGGCGAACGCCGCATCTACACCAACGTGGTGCTCGAGTCGGCCTAGGCCGCTTTGACGCCCATTTCGCGCAGGGTCTCGGCGATGGCGTTGACCACGGCGCGCATGTCCTTCTCGAAGAGGCGGCCGATGTTGCCGATGCGGAAGGTGTCGGCCTGGCTGATCTTGCCCGGATAGAGCAGGAAGCCCTTCTCGGCCACGCGGCGGTAGAACTCGGTCCAGACGAAGGCCGGATCCTTCGGATACACGAAACTGGTGATGATGTGGCTCTGCACCGCCGGCGGCAGGTACGACTGGAGGCCGATGGAACGCATGGCCGCAATGAGGGCGACGTTGTTGGCCCGATACCGCGCGGCACGGGCCGCGATGCCGCCTTCGAGTTCCAGTTCCTTCAGCGCCTGGGCGAAGGCGAGGATGCTGTGGGTGGGCGGCGTGTAGCGGAACTGGCCGTTCTTCTCGAAGCCCTTGAGTTGGTCGAGCAGGTTCAGGCTCAGGCTGCGCGCCCAGCCCTCGGTGGCCAGCAGGACCTTGCGGCGGCACAGCACGAAGCTGAAGCCCGGCACGCTTTCCACGCACTTGTTGGCCGACGAGATGATGAAGTCGATGCACGCGGCCTCAAGGTCGATGGGGTAGCCGCCGAAGCTGCTCATGGCATCCACGATGTAGACCTTGCCGTGACGCCGGGCCACCGCACCCAGGGCCTCGATGGGGTTGAGGATGCCGGTGGTCGTCTCGCAATGCACCACCGCCACGTGGGTGATGGCCGGGTCGGAGGCCAACAGCGCGTCGAGGGCCTCGGGCGTGGGAGGGGTGTCCTCGGGCGTGCGCAGGATCGCATGGGCGATCCGGGCGTGCTGGAGCATGAGGATCATGCGCTCGCCGTAGGCACCGTTGGAGAGCACCGCCACCTTGCCCTGGGGCGGGATGGCCGTCTGGAACACCGCCTCCACGCCGAAGGTGCCGCTGCCCTGCATCAGGATGGCCTCCCAACCGGTCTCGCGCGACACCCCGCCGAGCCCGAGGATGGCCTGGCGCACCTCGGCCACGAGGGCGTTGAACTCCCAGTGCCAGGAACCGGCGTCGTGCAGCATGGCCTGCTTGACCGCGAGCGAGGTGGTGAGCGGGCCGGGGGTGAACAGGAGGGCGTCCTGGGAGGTGGGCAACTGGGGCTTCATGGGGTCTGCGTCGCCGGGGCGACCGGCGCAGCATCCACCAGAAACGGCCGGGCAGGCAATTCCCGGTCGGACATTCCCGGTCCATCGATTCATGGCATCGGTCCTGCGGATCCGCCGTGGAGGTCGAGTCCTCGGTTGAAAGCCGGCGGCCGGGTTCCTAGCCTCGCGGTCAGAAGACTCCCGAGCCCGACCCCCACCATGAACCCCGCACAACCCCGCCGCGCCTTCCTCACCACCGTCGCCGCCGCCGCCACCACCACGGCGGTCCTGCCCTGGTCCGGCTGCAAGCCCTCGGAAGGGGGCGCCGGCGGAGCCGGCGCGGCCGATGCCATCAAGGTGGGCGAGTTCTGCTCCCTGACCGGTACCGAGGCGACCTTCGGCGTCTCGTCGCACGAGGGCACCCTCCTGGCCATCGAGGAGATCAACAAGGCCGGGGGCGTGCTCGGCAAGCCGCTGCAGCTGCTGCACGAGGACAACCGGTCCACGGCCGGCGAATCGGTGACCATCGTCAAGAAGTTCATCAGCCGCGACAAGGTGGTGGCGGTGCTGGGCGAGGTGGCCTCGGGCCGCTCGCTCGAGGCCGCGCCCGTCTGCCAGGCGGCGGGCATCCCCATGATCTCGCCCTCCTCCACCAATCCCAAGGTGACGGCCGTGGGCGATTGCATCTTCCGCGTCTGCTTCACCGATCCCTTCCAGGGCCGGCTCATCGCCGAATTCGCCCGCAAGTCGCTCAAGCTCTCCCGGGTGGCGGTCTTCTCCGACGTGTCGTCGGCCTACGGCGACGGCCTGCGCCAGTATTTCACCGATGCGTTCACGGCGGCCGGCGGCCAGGTGGTGGTGCAGCAGAAGTACTCGTCGAAGGACAAGGACTTCAAGGCGCAGCTGACGGCCATCAAGGCGGCCAATCCCGAGGGCATCTGCGTGCCGGGCTACTACAACGAGGTCGGGCTCATCGTGAAGCAGGCCCGTGAACTCGGGATCACCGTGCCGATGTTCGGCGGCGACGGCTGGGAAGCCCCTGAGCTCATCCAGATCGCTGGCGGCGACGCGCTGAAGAACACCTACTACTCGACGCACTTCTCGCCCATCCAGGATACCCCGGAGGCCCAGCGTTTCGTGGCGGCCTACAAGGCGCGCTACAACGGCAAGGTGCCGGATGCGATGGCGGCCCTGGGCTACGACTCGGCCAAGATCCTCGCCGACGCCATCACCCGCGCGGGCTCGCCCGAACCGGCCAAGATCAAGGCCGCTCTGGCCGACGCCGACCTGGTCTCTGCCAGCGGACGCACGCGCATGGATGCCCAGCGCAATCCGCCGAAGGCCGCGGTGATCCTCACGGTCGAGGACGGGAAGTTCAAATTCCTGCAGACCATCGCGCCCTGAAGCGTGGTCCGGGACGGCACCGGACCGGGGCATGAACGGGGGCTCGAACGGGGGCTTCCGTCGCCGCCGGGGTCCCGATAGGGTGCCCCCATGTCCCCCGAGATCGAGACCGCCCGCGGCCTTTCCGCGTCGTCGTCCGGGGCCGCATCGGTATCGCGCGCCTACGGCCTGGCCCAACGACGCTACCTCGCGGCCGGAGTGGACACCGAGGCGGCCCTTGCGACGCTGGCGGGCATCCCGATCTCGCTCCAATGCTGGCAGGGGGATGATGTGCAGGGGTTCGAGGGCGACGCCCCAGGGGCGCCGGGAGGCGGGCTGGCGATCACCGGCACCCATCCGGGACGCGCTCGGACGCCGGTCGAACTGCGGGCCGACCTGGGGTGCGCGCTGTCGCTGATCCCCGGCAGGCACCGGGTCAACCTGCACGCCATCTACGGGGAGCCCGACGGGGAGACCCCACTGCGGCGCGACACCGTCGGCCCGGGACACTTCCGGGGCTGGGTCGAGTGGGCCCGGTCGCTGGGCCTCGGCCTCGACTTCAATCCCACCTGCTTCGCGCACCCGATGGCCGCCGACGGGCTGACGCTGGCCCACCCGGACCGTGCCGTCCGGCGGTTCTGGATCGCGCATTGCCGGAGGGCCCGACGCGTGGCGGCCTTCCTCGGCCGCGAACTGGGCTCGCCCTCCGTCTGCAACGTCTGGGTGCCGGACGGCTTCAAGGACACGCCGGCCGACCGGGGTGCCGCACGCGCGCTGCTCGCGGAGTCGCTCGATGCCGTCTTCGCCGAGCGCCTGCCCGCCCGCCAGATCATCGATTCGGTCGAGCCCAAGCTCTTCGGCATCGGGGCCGAGAGCTGCACCGTGGGCTCGCACGATTTCCTCCTGGCCTATGCCGTCCGCCACCGCCGGCACCTCTGCCTCGATATGGGGCATTTCCATCCCACCGAAAGCGTGGCCGACAAGCTCAGCGCGGTGCTGCCGTTCGTCCCGGGGGTGCTGCTGCACGTCAGCCGGGGCGTCCGCTGGGACAGCGACCATGTGGTGACCCTCAACGACGACCTGTCGGCTCTGGCGAGGGAGGCCGTGGCGCCCGGCGTCCTTCCACGCGTCCGCTTCGGGATGGATTATTTCGACGCCAGCATCGACCGGGTGGCCGCCTGGGTGATCGGGGCCCGCGCCCTGGGCCGCGCGCTCCTGTCGGGACTGCTTGAACCGCCGGGCATCCGGGCCGCCGAGGTCCGCGGCGACCGGACCGCACGGCTGGCCCTCCAGGAGGAGGCCAAGGGTCTGCCGTCCGGGGCGGTCTGGGACGAGCATTGCCGGCGGCACGGGGTTCCCATCGGTGAGGCGTGGCTCGGGCCGGTCCGCCGTCACGCCGAGGGCACGGCCCGGGAACGCACCGGCCCTCGACCCAACCCACCCGCATCATGAACCCGCAGGTGCATCTGGGGATCGACGTCGGGGCCGAGAGCGGCCGGGTCATGGCCGGACTCTGGGATGGCCGCCGCATGGAGCTCGCCGAGGAGGCGCGCTTCGCCAACCGCACGATCGAGATGGGCGGCGTGCTGCGCTGGGACCCGGCCGGACTCTGGACCGGCATCCGCGACGGACTGGTCCGCGCGGGTCGCAACCATGGCGACCGCGTGGTGTCGGTCGGGGCCGACACCTGGGGACTCGACTACGTGCTGCTCTCGGGTTCGGGCGAGCTCGTGGGCCTGCCGCGCTGCTACCGGGATCCCTCGCACCCGACCGCCTTCGACGAGGTTTCGCGGGCGATCCCGCGTGCCGAGCTCTTCGCGCGCACCGGCATCCAGTTCATGCCGATCAACACGCTGTACCAGTGGTTCGCGCACCGATCGCGCAGCCCGGAGACCTTCGCGGCCGCCCGTCGGTTCCTGTTGATGCCGGACTGGATCCACCACCTGCTCTGCGGCTCGACCAGCGTGGAGTTCACCAACGCCACCACCACCCAGTTCTTCGATCCGGTGGGCCGCGCCTGGTGTGCCGACCTGCTGGAGCGCCTGGCCCTGCCGACCCACCTGCTGCCCGAGGTCGTTCCGCCCGGAACCCGGCTGGGCCGACTGCTACCGGGTTTGGCCGAGGCGAGCGGACTGTCCAGCGCGGAGGTCGTGGCCCCGGCCACCCACGATACCGGCTCGGCCGTGGTGGGAATCCCCACCGATTCGACGGGACGGCCGGGCTGG
Source organism: Verrucomicrobiota bacterium (assembly GCA_041177965.1). GTDB lineage: Bacteria > Verrucomicrobiota > Verrucomicrobiia > Limisphaerales > UBA9464 > SXXZ01. The sequence continues at coordinate 47,368 of JBEGWF010000057.1, forward strand.
GCCTACATCAGCTCGGGCACCTGGTCGCTGGTCGGATTCGAGTCGTCGGAGCCGCACCTCGGTCCCGAGGCGCTGGCCCTGAACGTCACCAACGAGGGCGGCGTCGAGGGCACCTGGCGGGTGCTCAAGAACGTGATGGGGCTCTGGATCCTCCAGCGATGCCGGGCCGACCTCGCGGGGAGCGGAACACCCACCGACTACGCCACGCTCGCGGCCCGCGCGGGCGAGGTGCCGCCGCTGCGCAGCCTCATCGACCCCGATCACCCCTCGTTCCTGAACCCTCCCGACATGCCGGCGGCCATCGCCGACTTCTGCCGCCGCACCTCGCAACCGATCCCGGACGGCGAGGACGGCCTCGCCCGGTGCATCCTGGACAGCCTGGCGCTGAAGTACGCCGCGGTGCTGCGGGGGCTCGAGTCGTTGGCGGGCCATCGGTTCGAGGTCGTGCACATCGTGGGAGGCGGCTCGCGCAACACGCTGCTCAACCAGTCCACGGCCGATGCGCTCGGTTGTCCGGTGGTGGCCGGCCCGGCCGAGGCCACCGCGCTGGGCAACGTGCTCTGGCAGGCCCGGGGACTGGGCGAACTGGGATCCCTGGCCGAGGTCCGGGAGGCCGCCCGGGCCTCGGTGTCGGTCACCCGGTTCGAACCCTCGGCCGGGCGCGACGCCTGGATCGAGGCCGCGGCACGCCTGAAGGCGCTGAAAGGGGCCGACCGATGATCCGCAAGGCATTCGTCCTGTCGGTGCACGAGGGCCACGAGGCCGAATACGAGCGCCGGCACCGACCGATCTGGCCCGAGCTCGAGGCGGTGCTCCGCAGCCACGGGGTCCACACCTACTCCATCTTCCTGCACCCCGGCACCCGCCAGCTCTTCGCCTATGTCGAGTTCGCCGACGAGGCCGCCTGGAACGCGATCGCCCAGACCGAGGTCTGCCGCCGATGGTGGCACCACATGGCCCCGATCATGCCGTCCCATGCCGACGGATCGCCCGTGGCGATCCCGCTGCGGGAGGTCTTCCACATCGATCCCCAGCCATGAGCGCACCGCCTGCCGAGACCTCCCCGAACCCCGCACCGCTCCGGCGGAGCCTGGGCCTCTTCCACGCCACCACGGCGGTCATCGGCGGCATCGTCGGGGCGGGGATCTTCCTGAACCCCGCGGTCGTGGCCCGACAGGTCGGCTCCCCGGGATGGATCCTCGCGGCCTGGATCCTCGGCGGGCTGGTCGCCCTGGTCGGATCGTGGATCTATGCCGAGCTGGGTTCCGAACGCCCGGCCGCCGGGGGCCAGTACGTCTTCCTGCGCGAGGCCTACCATCCGGCCGTGGCCTTCCTCTACGGCTGGGGCCTGCTGTGGGTCATCCAGAGCGGCGGCATGGCGGCGGTGGCCATCACCTTCGCCCAATACCTGAGGACGGTCGTCGGATGGGGCCTCGACGATCGGATCGTCGCAGTCGCCGCTCTGGCGCTGCTCACCGGGATGAACTGCCTGGGTGTCCGGACCGGCGCCGCGACCCAGAGCGCGCTGACGGTCCTGAAGTCGGTGGCCATCGCCGGCCTGGTGTTGGCCGGGTTCCTCGGACCGGTGGCGGCGACCCCTGCGACAACCGGGACCGCCGCGACGATCCCGGAGGGAGGGATCCTCCCGCTGCTGGGTGCCATGGTGCCGGTGCTCTTCGCCTATGGGGGCTGGCAGACGGCCGGATTCCTGGCCGGCGAGGTGCGGGATCCCTCCCGGACCCTGCCCCGGGCGCTGATCCTGGGCATCGCCGGGGTCATCGTGCTCTATCTCGGATCCAACGCCGCCTACCTGCGGTCGCTGGGCGCCGTCGGCCTGGCCGGCACGCGTACCCCCGCCTCCGACGTCCTTCGCCAGGCGCTGGGCGAGTCCGGGGCCCGCTGGATCGCCGTGGGCATCGTCGTGTCGACGCTGGGCTTCCTCAGCCAGGGCATGCTGACCGCACCGCGGGTCTACTACGCGATGGGCCGCGACCGGGTGTTCCTGACCTGGCTGGGCCGGGTCGATCCCCGGACCGGCGCGCCGACCGCGGCCATCCTGCTCCAGGGCGTGGTGGCGTCGCTCATCGCCTGCTCGGGCAGCTACGAGGCGATCCTGAACTACGTGGTCTCGGTCGATTTCATCTTCTACGGGCTGGCCGGCCTCTGCATCTTCGTCTTCCGCCGCAGGCCCGGATCGGCCCCCGGGTTCCGGGTGCCCCTCCATCCCTGGAGCACCCTCGGATTCACCGGGGTGTGCTGGATCGTGGTGGCCAACCTGGTCCGCCAGCAACCGCTCCAGAGCGCCATCGGGCTCGGGATCCTCGCGGCGGGCCTGCCGGCCTTCCTGTACTGGAGACGAAAGAATCACCCATGAACACGGTCACAACGATCCCGGACATGCCCCGGCACGACGCCTCGGACTACATGCACTGGGCCAAGACGCTCCAGGCGGCCCGGTTCAACCTCGGCAACAGCGGCGTGGCCGCCGTCACTCTCCGCGAACTGGGCGCCAGCCTCGACGACCTCGAGATCAGCGGCCCGAGCTTCTACGGATGGCCGCCGCTGCTGGAGGCGCTGGCACGGCACCTCGGCGTCGGCACCGACCGGGTGTGCCATGCCGAGGGCACCTCGCTCGCCAATTATCTGGCCATGGCGGTGCTCGTCCGGCCGGGCGATGAGGTGCTGATCGAGGAACCGACCTACGAGCTGCTGGTCGATGCCGCACGGCACCTCGGTGCGCCGGTCCGCCGTTTCCCGAGACCGAGGTCCCTCGCGTTCCAGCCCGACCTCGACGCGCTGGCAGGGAGCATCGGTCCCCGCACCCGCCTGATCGTGCTTAGCGATCTCCACAATCCGAGCAGCGCACGACTGGCGGAAGGAGTCCCGACCCGGATCGCCGACCTCGCGGCATCGGTGGGCGCCCGGGTGCTGATCGACGAGGTGTACCTCGACGCGGCGTCGGTCGCACCTCCCGCGACCGCGCACCGGATCGACCCCCGGATCATCACCACGGGGAGCCTCACCAAGGTCTACGGGCTCAGCGGCCTGCGCTGCGGCTGGGTGGTGGCCGAACCGGAGCTCATCGGGCGGATGTGGCGGCTCAACGACCTGCTGGGCGTCATCCCGGCCCACAGCGCCGAGCGCCTCAGCCTCGTGGCCCTGAGGGAATTGCCCCGGCTGCGGGCCCGGGCCGCCTCCATCCTCGATCCCAATCGGGAGGCCTGGAATGCGTTCCTGGCCCGGAGGGCCGAGGTGATCGACGGAACCCCGCATGTCGCAGGCACGGTGGCCTTCCCCAGACTCAGGCGCGGTTCGGTGGCCACGCTGTGCGACAAGCTGCGGGCCCTGGAGACCACCGTGACGCCCGGGGCCTTCTTCAGCGAGCCGGAGGCCTTCCGCGTGGGCCTCGGTTGCCGTCCGGAGATCTTCAATGAGGGGCTCGAGCGCCTCGGCCGGGTGCTGGATTCATGGGACTGAACCCGGGGCGCCGCCGCCCTTGGGACCCAGCCGGTAGCGGAGGTAATCGCGGGAGACGCCCAGCCGCCGGGCCGCGGCCGACACGTTGCCACCGGACTGTTCGAGCGCCCGCCGGAGGATGTGCAGGATGGCCGCCTCGAGGTCGAAGCCCTGCTCGGGGAAGCGGAACGCCTCGTTCCACCACACGTCGGAACCACCCGTGCCGGATGCGACCCCGGGCGACGTCGGTGCCGTCTCGGAGGCACCTCCGCCGACCCCGAGCAGCGAATCGAAGTTCAGCGCGACGCCGTCCTCGAACACGAGGGCCCGCTCCAGTTCATGGGCCAGCTCGCGGACGTTGCCCGGCCACCCGTAGCCCAGCAGCCTCCGGCGACCGGTCTCGGAGATGGCCCGCACCGGCAGGCGATGGCGCGCGGCGATGCCCTCCATCAGGGCCACCGCCAGGGGCAGGAGATCGGCGCCCCGATCGCGGAGCGGCGGGATCGACAGGCGGAAGAGGTCGAGCCGGTGCTGGAGGTCGGCGCGGAAGGTTCCCTGGGCGACCAGGTTGCGGAGGTTCTGGTTGGCCGCCGCGATCACCCGGACATCCACGGCGATGTCCTTGGACCCGCCGACACGGCGGATGCGATGGTCCTCCAGGACCGTCAGCAGTTTGGCCTGGATGGGCAGCGACAGGCTGCTCAGTTCGTCGAGGAAGAGGGTGCCCCCATGGGCGGCCTCGAAGAGCCCGATGCGCGTGCTGCGGGCATCGGTGAACGCCCCCTTCTCGTGGCCGAAGAGCTCCGACTCGGCGAGGTGCTCGGGGATGGCCGAGCAGTTGATCTCCACCCAGGGCCCGTCGGCCCGGGGGCCCTCTCGGTGGATCCGCCGGGCCAGCGAGGTCTTGCCGGTCCCCGTCTCGCCTTCGATGAGCACCGGCGGCAAATGGGTCTCCATCCGTCGATCGGCCGCCAGGATCCGTTCGATCTGCGTCTTGAGCCCGGACAGCGCGGTCCCGAAGAAGTAGCCGGGACCGTCGGTGCGCCGCTGTTCGGCGACGCGCCGGCCCGCCTGCGTCGAACGGGCCCGTCGCAGCGTCAACGCCAGCGCCTCGGGCTCGAAGGGCTTGGTGAGGTAGTCGAGGGCGCCCAGCCGAATCGCCTCCACGGCCCCGGTGATGCCGCCTTCGGCGGTCATGATGACCACGCCGGTGTGGGCCGGGACGGTCTTGTCGCGGAGCAGGTCGGGCCCCAGTCCGTCGGGCAGGTTCACGTCCATCAGGGCGAAGTCGAAGTTCGCCCCACCCAAAGCCCTGCGCGCCGCGCCCACGGAGTCCACCGCGGAGACCTCGGCCCCCCAGCGCTCCAGGCTGGCCACCAGATGTCGCCGCCACAGCGGCTCATCCTCCAGGACCAGCACCGACAACCCCGCAAGCGCCTCGGATGTCATGTCCCGATGAAAGCCCGAAGGGTCGGGAGGCCCAAGCCCTAAGAGCCGGTCCGATGATTCGGAAGAGCCCCGTCATCGCGGGAAAGGCCGGATGGCCGGGCGCGACGAGGAAGAAACCCTCCGAGACCATGACCGAGGGGCAAAGAAACCGGCCGACGTTTTCCGGGGCGACCGCCGGCGGATCATCGTCGGTTCAACCTCCGGGCGGGGTGCCGGCACCGGAGTCCGCCTCGGGATCGGCATCCGGCGTCTTCAGGAACAGCAGCACCAGGCCGACACAGGTGAACATGCGCGTCGCGGCCGTCTGGCCATTCCACACCTGTGATTGCCACATCACGAACCATTCGGCGCCCACCGTCAGGAAGGCGGTGAACCAGAGGAGCAGATTGGCCGTCAACGCTCCCACGGCCAGGGACTTGGCGCCATTGAACGCGGCCGCCGAGGCCCCGCGGGCCCTCCACAGGGCCACCGCGCCGGCGGCGATGCCCAGGCCGGAAAGCACTTCCCAGGCGATGATGGCGCAGTAGAAGGCGTGGTGGACGGCCGGGGCGGTGATGGCCCGCCACTTCAGGCGATTGCCCGGGAAGGTCGTGTCCATCGAGAGCACATGCTGCACGAAATCGAAATTGGACCCGTAGTCGGTCACGTTGTTGAAGGCGATCAGACCCATGAACAAGGCCAGCGCCGCGAGAAGCGTGATCTTGGAGAGGCGTTCGATCATGGGCGGGAGGGGACGGTGGCCGGAGGATTGCAGAACTCGCCCGTCCAGGCCTGCGCGGGATCGAAGTTCCCACGGAGCACCCCGAGTTCCTTGAGGGTGCGGAACTGGAGATCCCAGCGCCCGGCCGCCAGCCGGCCCGGACCTTCGCCCTTGGCGAGGTCGCCTCCGACGAACGATCCGTCCTTCAGGGCGCGGTGGCTGTAGGCCATCTTGGCGGGTGTGAGTTCGGGATTGCGGCGACGGATCTCGGCGTGGACGGCCGTCGGATCGTCGAGGTATTCCCCCCAACCCCGGACGCTGGCCCGTACGAAGGCCCGGACCCGGTCCGGGTGGTCCTTCAAGTAGTCGCGGCGTGTGAAGAAGACCCGGTAGGGGTCGAAGCCGCTGCCGCTGATGAGCAGCACGCGGGCCTTGGCGCCGGCTTCGGCGGCGAAGTACGGCTCGCTGGTGACGAAGCACATCTGGATGTAGTCGGGATCCCGCAGGAAGGACCCGATGCTGAAATTGTGGGCGCGCTCCCGGGTGGTCTTGAGTCCGTAGCGGCGGATGAGGTACGGGAACCAGGCGGTGCCCGGCGTGACCGCGACGGTTCGGCCCTCGAGGTCGGCCAGGGTCTTCACCGGCGAGGCGTCGTGCACCATCAGGCCCTGAGGATCGTGCTGGAGGGTCGCCCCGACGGCGACCACCGGGATACCCCGGTCATTGGCCAGAAGCACGTCGTCGGTGCTGCCCATGCCGAACTCGGCCGCCTTGGTGGCGATCCTCTGGACCGGGAAGGCGTTGGGACCCCCGGGCAGGATCTCCACCTCCAACCCCGCGTCCCGGTAGTATCCCTTCAGGAGGGCCTGATAGAACCCTCCATGCTCGGGCTGGGGATACCAGTCGGTGATGAGCCGGACCTTCGCCGGTTCGGCGGCGCGTCCGAGGCAGCAGAGGATGAAGAGCGCCAGGGTGGCGATCCGGAGGCGTGGGGGTGTCATCGGTGATTCCATGGGATCATCGGACCCCGCCATCGTGATGGCGGCGGGCGGCCTTGCGGTGCCTGGCCAACAACCGGGTCAGGTCGACATCCACCAGACGACCCTCCCGGACCCGGACCCGTCCATGGACGAGCAGCGTATCGACCTGCCGGGCATGGCAGAGCACCAGGCCGTGCACCGGATCGTGGGCCCCGTTGCTGAAGACGTCCTCGAGGGGGAAGACCGCCACATCGGCGCACTTGCCGACCTCGAGCGATCCCAGATCGGCGAGACGACCGAGGTTGCGGGCACCCTCCAGGGTCGCCATCTCGAGCGCCTGCTCGGGCGTCATGGCCCCGGCCCCGTGGACGACCCGCGTCAAGAGCAGAGCCAACCGGGCCTCGTTGAGCAGGTGTCCGGAATCGTTGGATGCCGATCCGTCGACGCCCAGGCTGACGGGGCTGCCTCCTCGCCGCAGGTCATCGACCCGACACACGCCCGATCCCAGCCGCATGTTCGAACAGGGGCAATGGGCGACGCCGGTTCGGGTCCGGGTGAGCCGGGCCACTTCCCGGTCGTTGAAATGGATGCCATGCGCCAGCCAGACGTCCTCGCCCTCCCAACCGTGGCGGGCCATGTAGGGGAACGGCCGCGAACCCAGCATCTTCACGGCGTCCCGGTTCTCCGGAATCGTCTCTCCGCAATGGGTGTGCAGGCGGACCCCGAGGGAACGCCCGAGCTTCGCGGACTCGCGGTAGTGCTCGCCCGAGCATCCGAAGACCGTGCAGGGAGCGAAGGCCACCTGGGCCATGGCGCCCCTCCCCTTCTGGTGGAAGCGGTCGTGGAGCCGTTGGCAATCGGCGAGGATGACATCGAGATCCTGGCATGCCCACTCGGGCATGATGTCGCTCGGCAGGTTCACCGATCCCCGGCAGCCCACGTAACGGATGCCCATCTCGGCGGCCGCGGCGAACCCGGCATCCAGCATCACGGCGGATCCGTCGCGGGGGAACAGGTAGTGATGGTCGCTGGTGAGCGTGCAGCCGCTGAGCATCAGCTCGGCGCAGGCGACCTGGGTGGCCAGGTGCAGATCGTCGGGATCGAACCGTCTCCAGAGCGGCATGTGCCCGGCAAGCCACGGCAACAGCGGCAGATTGGCGATGGGCGCGAAGGCCCTCGCCAGGTTCTGGAACATGTGGTGGTGGGTGTTGATGAGCCCGGGCAGGGCGATGCCGCCACGGGCGTCGACCACCTCCACCCCGGCCAACCGGGGTGCGGGACCGGTCCCCATCGATCGGACCAGGCCGTCTTCCGAGACCAGCCAGGCATCGCGGAGGATGCGCCGGCCCGGGTCCATCGTGACCAGATGGCCGATGTTCTTCAGCAGCGTGCGCGAGGTCTTGGACATGGGATCTGGCTCAGCGGTCTGGACGGTTCGGGGCTGTTCCGGGCTCGGGAGAATCGTTCCAAAACGGCGGTGGCAGGCCGGGGTCCAGTCCCAGGGCCCGTGGGGTGAACGCCGTGGAGACCACCGACTCGATCGGGGGCACCGATTGGATCACGCCCAGATCCTTCAGGATGACCCCGAGGGTCCTCCAACGCTCGGGATCGACCGCTCCCAGCGATTCGCCGCGGGCGGGGTCCCCTTCGGCCAACCGGAGGCGCCGCATGGCCACGTAGCTGAAGCGCATCCCCGCGTCCTCCATCGTCGGGGAGATCCGGCGGAGGTGGTCGTGGACCGGTTGCGGATCACGGAAATATTCCTGCCAACCGCGATAGGCCCCCCTGCTGAATCGGGCCACCAGCTCGGGGTGCTTCTCGACCAGTCGCCGGTTGGCGATGATCACGCGGTAGGGATCGAACCCCGATTCACTGAGCTGCAGCACCCGCGATCGCACCCCCTCCTTCAACGCGTAGTAGGGCTCGCTCGTGGGATAGGCCTGGGTGATCCATCCGGGGTCCTTGACGAAGTTCGCCACGTTGCCCGTGACGGGCCGGACGCGGACGCGCTTGAGGTCGTACTTCTTCTGGAGGTACAGCAGCCAACTGGCCCCGATCTGCATGGCGATGTCCCGGTCCTCGAGGTCGGCGAAGCCGCGCACCGGGGAATCCTCGCGGACCATGATCCCCTGGGGATCGTGCTGGAAATAGGAGTTCACCGCGATCACCGGTAGCCCCCGCTCCACCGCCACGAACACCGCGTCGCCCCTCACGATGCCGAGCCCGAAGGGGTCGAGGGCCACGCGTTTCTCGATCTCGGAATTGGGACCTCCGATCAGGACCTCGACCGACACGCCCTCCGCCTTCCAGAGGCCCTTCAGATGGGCGGCATAGTAGCCCCCGTGCTCCGGCTCGGGCACCCAGTCGTGGATGAAATGCAGCACCGGTCCCGCTGGATCCGAAGGGGACCCACCCGCCGCGGACCGATCGGAATCGGCGGGGGAGCACCCGAGGCAGAGGATCCCGAGGGCGACGAACGTCATCCATCGGTTCCATCCCCCGGACAGGACCAACAGGAAGGAAGCCCACCCTTGCAGGTGTGCGCCGGTGGATGGATTCATGCGGCTCATCGATCGTCCTAAAAGGGACCCCCGACCGCACACACCACGGCCGGGGGTCCGTGCGCTCAGGAAGCTGGTCAGAACCGGAAACGGACCTGACCACTGATCCGGAAGGGTTGCTCCGGATAAATCACATCATTGCCCGCGAAGCTTGGATCGATGGAGGTCCAGTTCCTCTGATCGGTGATGTTGAAGAAGTTCACCTGCACGTCCCACTTCGGTTGGCGGTAGAAGACGAAGGCGTTGATCACGTACTGCATCGGGATCCGCAGCGAGCCCTCCTGGTTCTGCCACTGCTCGCCCGTGAGCTGCGGCCCGAGGCTCGCCCCGAATCCGTTGTCGAGCTGGTAGGTGACATAGGAATTGAACATCACCTGGGGCACGCTTGCGGCACGGTTCTTACCGAAGGACCGGGCGGGCGTGTTGGGACCGCGGCTGTTGTAGTTGGGCGCGCCCGCACCGGTTCCGGATGCGCCGTCCACCAGGAACCCGACGGGATAGCCGTCGCGGTAGTTGTAGGTCTGCTGGTACCCGAAGTCGTCCTGCTCGGCATTCTGGTAGGTGAAGTTGGCGCTGGCGTTGAAGTTCCGGTTCGGTTGGTAGAACGACTCCAGCTCCAATCCCATCGTCTCGATGCCGATGGGGTTGCCGACCAGCTGCGGGGCCTGCCGCGTCTGCTGGAACACCGAGCCGCTGAGGAACACCCGGTTGTCCAGGAGGCTGGCCTTCTGCCCGAACTCGACCAGCTCGCTCTCCGTCGAAAGGGACCGCTTCAGCGAATCCTCGGTGTTGCCGGTGCCGTTGACGCCGCCGAAGTTGGCACTGCCCTGGATGGCGTTGATGACGTTGTAGGTGGCGTAGCTGCTCAGCACCGGGGTCCACTTGTAGATGCCGCTGATGAAGACCGAGGTGTTGAAGACGTCGGTGCTCACGTTGTAGTTGGACCCCGCCGCCTTGCCGACGTACTCGGGGCTCTTGGCCTGCGCGCCGATGAGGTCGCCGCGACCTCCGGCGATGATCGAGAAGCGGTCGTGCAGCTTCATGTCCCACTGCGTGAAGAAGCCGCTCTGGGCGATCTCCGAGTTCTGGTCGCCGGCGGCGAACCCGTTCGATCCGTAGCCCGGGGCCCCGGGGATCAGCAGCGAGCTGCCGCCGTAGGTGGTCACCAGGGGCGTGGGCGGAAGGCGGAAGGTGGAGGTCGGCTGGGTGACGTCGTAGAGAAAGAACGGCTCCACCGAGAAGTCCTGGTACGAGACCAGCGACTGGTAGCGCAGATCCACGCCGCTGATCGTCTTGATGGGCAGCTCGTAGTCGGCGATGGCCGGCGTGATCTCGTAGTGCAGCTCGGAGCGGTTGTTGGCCATCCAGTTCTCCGGCACCCACTCGGTGTACCCGTACCCCGAGGCCTTGCGGGACTCCATGGTCTCGCCGTAGGTGCGGTTGACGATCTTGCCGAATTCGTTGATCTGGTAGTTGGCGATGAGCTGCGAGGTGAACTTCTGTCCCGCCGCGCTGTCGAACGGGGCGTTGATCGTCTGCCAGGGGTAGACCTTCACCCGGGTGGCCAGGTTGGTGTTGAGGAGGGCGAAGTTGGCGTTCTGTCCGAATGGACCGATCGAGGTCAGAGCGTCACCGAAACGATTGTTCGGAAGCACCGGTCCGGCGATGTACACCCAGTCGTCGATCAGCTCCTGGGTCACGCGGTTGATGCCGATGACCTCGTTGAAGCGGGAGGTGTAGAACTGCGCGTTCCAGTCGACCGTGAGCTTCTCGTTCGGACGCCAGGTCAGCGCCGTGAAGATGTCCTGGGTGTTGTCCTTGACGTTCTGGTAGTAGCCCTCGGCCTCGCGCCCGAGGTAGCTCACACGGAAGGCCAGCTTGTCGTTGACCGGAGCGCCGAAGTCGATGCCCCACTCGGGATTGAAGTAGCTCTGGCCACCGGGAACGAAGGTGCCCCACCGACTCAGCACCTCGCCGTGGAAGCCGTCGAAGTAGGGCAGCTTGGTGACGAAGTTGACGTAGCCGCCCGGACCCTGACCCTGCGGGCCGTACACGGCCGACCCGGGACCCTTGACGATGTCCATGGCCTCCACGCCGTTGAAACTCGCGAGCACCGAATTGCGGCTGTAGATGGTGCGTTGACCGTTCTGGTAGATCTCGGAGAGGTCGCCACGGATCACCGGGACGTTGGCCAGTCCGTAGCGCGACGGCGTGTAGACGCCCGGGGAGTACTGGTTGAAATCGGTGGCGCGAGAGATCGCCCTGGCCTCCATCTGGGCCTTCGTCACGAGGGAGACCGACCGAGGCGTCTCGAGGATGCTGCGGTCGTCGCCCATCACGGACTCGACGGGGCGGGCGGTGGGAAGCACGGTCTCCTCGAGGGAGAGCCCCTCGACAACGACCTTGTCCAGCACGTTGGTGGATCCGGGGGTCTGGGCCAGGGTCCACCCGGCAGGCGACAGGGCGAGGGCGGCCAACGATCCGATGCGGATCGGCAACCATAGGGAGGTTTTCATTGGGGCACGGTGGATGAGTTGGGTTGTTTGGGTGCCGCGGGGGTCAGTCGCGACGAGACTCCCGTGCATTCCCCGTGCCAGACTTTTTCCGAACCTCAGGGGCCGGGTTCATCCCGCCGCCAACAGAAGACCCGGACGACGGCCGAACCGGCCCAACGATGGCGAATCCTGCCCGGAAACCACCGATCCAAGGCCCGGGACTCCTCTCGGCGACGGCTTCGCAAGAACCGATTCACCGGCTCCATGAATCGATTTCACCCAACGGCATCGACCCGCGTTCCCGGTGTCGGCGCGGTGCTGTCCAGATTTGTCCACGATGCGCAGAGACCGAGCTGGATCCGGGCGCCACCCGGGATCACGGCCCTCGTTCCAAGCGGTCTCCGGGTGTGTTTTCGCGCACCCGGGACGGACCCACGGGAATGGAACACCGTCTGCTTGCGGCGGATCCAGCGATGACCCGAGCTTCCCAGACATCCCAGGATGTGGACCTGTCCCAGATGCGTTCGTTGGTGGCGTTCACCCGGGCGCGGCTGGGCACCGAAGGCAGATCCCCGTTCGGCTCCTCGGTGGTCGAGACCCTCACCGGTCGACTGGTGATGCGACGACTCAACGGCGTGCGGCAGGAGAACGATCCGTCCAGCCACGCCGAGGTCCGGGCCCTGCGCGCGGCCTGCAAACGACTGAAGCGGACCAGCCTCGCCGGCCACACGTTGTACACCACCTGCGAGCCCTGTCCGATGTGCATGTCCATGGCCCTCTGGTCCGGGATCGACCGGGTGGTGTTCGGGGCCACCATCGACGACGCCTCCCGGCACTGCTCCCAGATCCACGTGCCTGCGGAGGAGATCGCGTCCCGCTCCGACATGGACTGCGTGGTGACCGGTCCGGTCGCCAGGGCCGAGTGCGTGGCCCTCTTCGAAGACCCGCGCATGGCCGCAGCCATGGCTCTCTGGCGCAGATCCCGCCCGAAACGGACGGCTTCCGATGTCCGTGGGCGTCCGGCCCGTTGAGGGCGATGCCGAACGATCCAAAACCTCAGGATCCCTCTCCCCTCCTCCAAAAGCCTCCCCCGAATGACCACCGCCGATTTCAACGCCCTGGCCCAGATCCTCCACCCCGACCGCATCGTCACGGCACCCGAGCGTCTCGAGGCCCTGAGCCGCGACTTCTACTGGTACTCCCCGGTGCTCAAGCGCGACCTGTCCGACAAGCTGGCCGAGGTGGTCGTGCAGCCGGTCACCCGCGCCGAGGTCGCGGCCCTTGCGAGCTTCGCCCACCAGCGTCGCATTCCCCTGACATTGCGCGGGGCCGGGACCGGCAACTATGGGCAATGCATCCCGACGCACGGCGGCATCGTGATGGACCTGGCCGCCCTCGACACGATCCATTCCATCAGTGCCGACGGCATCGCGACCTGCGATCCCGCGGCCCGCCTCGAGGCCATCGAACGGGTGGCCCGGGCATCCGGATGGGAGCTGCGCTGCTATCCCAGCACCTATGTGAAGGCCAGCGTGGCCGGTTTCTGCGCCGGGGGTTCCGGGGGGATCGGCAGCATCCAGTGGGGCGCCTTGCGGGAGAACGGCACCGTGCATTCGCTCACGGTGATGTCGCTCGAGGCTCAACCGCGGGAGATCCGCCTCAGCGGACCGGACATCTTCCAGGTCCTCCACGCCTGGGGCACCAACGGCATCATCGTGGAGGTGCAGCTGCGGCTGGCGCCCCGCACCGACTGGGGCCAGCTGGCCGTCGCCTTCGACGACTTCTCCGGGGCCTTCGACTTCACCGAGGCCATCGCCCGGAACGACTCCTTCCGGAAACGCCTGGCCACCGTCTTCGAATGGCCGATCCCCTCTTCGTTCACGCCGTTGCAGAAGTGGGTCCCGCAGGGGAAGGCGCTCTGTTTCTTCGAGGTCTCCGACGACCAGTTGCAACGGTTGGCCGACGCGGCCCGGAACGCCGGCGGCGTCCCCTGCTTCCTGGCGCCGTTCTCCGAGCCCCGTCGGGGTGCCCAGCTCAGCGACTACACGTGGAACCACACCACGCTGTGGGCGCTCCGGCAGGACCCCTCGCTGACCTACCTGCAGTGCGGGTTCTCGCCCGACGAGGCCCGCAGCCAGTTCCGGGCGATCAAGGCGCGTTTCGGATCCGACTTCCTGCTCCACGTCGAGTTCGTGCGATCCGGGGGAGTGGTCACGCCTGGGGCGATCCCGGTCATCCGCTACACCGATGATGAACGCCTGAAGGCCATGATCGACGCCTGCGGCTCGCTCGGGATCTCGGTGGCCAATCCGCACGTGAATTTCCTGGAGGCCTCCGGACGTTGGCGACCCGACGACGCCAAGCGTCAGGCCAAGGAGCGGTACGATCCGCGGGGACTGCTGAACCCTGGCAAGATGCGGGACTTCGTCCCGGAGGCCGTCGAGACCTCCACTGCACCCTCCGGAACGTTGGCCGCACGGAACCCGTCATCCGGCGCGGTCTCCCGGACCGTGCCGGCCTGAAACCCCGCCTCCATGAAGACCTGGATCCCCCCGGAACGCTTCCTGCCCTACCTCACCTGGAAGCAGGTGGATGCGCTGCCCCGCGACCGCACGCTGCTGGTGCTGCCCACGGCGGCCATCGAGCAGCACGGCCACCACCTGCCCCTGGCCACCGACACGCTGATCAACAACCTGCTGCTCGGACACGCGCTGCGGAAGCTTCCCCGGGAACTGCCCGTGTATGCGCTGGCACCGGTCCATTACGGCAAGAGCAACGAGCACGTCGGTTATCCGGGCACGCTCAGCCTGCACCGCGACACCTTCATCGCCGTGCTCAAGGACCTCGGCCGGAGCCTGAAGGCCGCCGGGTTCCAGCGCCTGGTCTTCTTCAACAGCCACGGCGGGAACCACTCCCTCATCGACGTGATGGCCCGAGACCTGCGCGACGAGCTCGGTCTGCGGACCTTCTGCCTCTACGGCGGGGGGCCGGCCGAGGGTCTCAATCCCCAGGAGGCGGCCTACGGATTCCATGCGGGTGAGGTCGAGACGGCGCTGCTGCTGGCGGGCACCCCGGAGCTGGTCCACACCGACGAGTACACCACGAACTACATCGCCCGGGTCGGCGACCCCGGCCTCCTGAAACCCGAGTTCGCCAGCGCGACGTTCTCGTGGCTGACCCGCGACATCGCCCCGAGCGGCGTGATGGGCGACCCCACGCCGGCGACGGCCGAGAACGGTCACCGTTGGTGCGAGGCCATGAGCGATCGGATCGCCCGGGCCCTGGTGGAGATGCACGACTTCCGGGAGATCCTGGAACGCTGAAGGGAACTCCGGTGGCCGCACGCATTCCAACCAAGGTCGCCCGAGCCCGGGGAAGGTCCGGAAGGGCGCGGGTCGACGTCGGTTCCGGCGTCACCGTCGAGCGCGATGTCCGCTTCCGCCTTCCCGACGGCACGATCCTGGTCTCCGACCACTACCATCCCCCGGGAAAGGGCCCCTTCCCGACCCTACTGATGCGCCAACCCTACGGGCGGGCCGTCGCGAGCACGGTCGTCTACGCCCAGCCGGCCTGGTTCGCGGCCCAGGGCTACAACGTGGTGATCCAGGACGTGCGCGGCCGGGGCGCCAGCACCGGGCGCTTCTATCCCTTCCGACAGGAGGGTCCCGACGGGGCCGCCACCGTGGAGTGGCTCGCGCGCCGACCGGAGTGCAACGGGCGCATCGGGATGTACGGCTTCAGCTACCAGGGACTCACCCAACTGCTGGCGGCGGCCGAGGGGCCCGCCTCGCTGCGCTGCATCGCCCCGGCCCAGACGGCGGGCGACCTCCACTCCGGCTGGTTCTACCATCAGGGAGCCTACCGTCTGGCCTCCGGGATCGGATGGGCGCTGCAGATGCTGCGGGCGGATGCCCGAAGGCTCGGTCTGGGATCGGCCGGCCGGGCGCTCGAGGAGGCGGCTACCCGGGTCCCGGCACTCCTGGCGTCCGCTCCCTACGGGCGCCTCGGCTGCCTCACCGCGCGCGGCCTCCCCACCTACCACCGGGACTGGACCACCCTCCGCGAGCCCGGACCCTGGTGGGCGCGTCACGACGTGAGCACCCGCATGGACCG
>JBEGWF010000058.1:0-7275 GCA_041177965.1 Verrucomicrobiota bacterium
ATGCCGCCGACGATCAGCGACCCCAGGGCGAACGCAAGACCGGTCGGAAGCACCCGCCACGCCTGCGGATCCTCACCCTGCCACCCCCAGGGGCTTCCGAGCGCCAGGAGCAGCACCGAGCCGAGGATGTACACGAAACTCAGCACCAGGCAGAAGGTTCCACCGAATCCACTGACGATCTTGCCGGGGTTGGTCTCCGCGAAATTCGGATAGAGTGTGCCCAGGCCCACCGAAAGGGCGTTGAGCACCAGCGTCATCACCGTGATGGCCAGTGCGAAGAACACGGTCCGAGCGGCGTCGAGGTGCAACATCCGGCAGCTCAGCAAGGTCAGGCCGAGAGTCATGATCCCGGTCAACACCGAAGCCGTCAGGAACTTCCACCAGACCACCCGTGACAGACCCAGCGGTGCGAGCCCCATCAGCCATACCCGGCGGCCCTCGAGCGAGAACTGCGGGAACACGAACCGCGTGGTGAGCGTGGCGAGGTTCAGCGAGCAGGCGCCGAGGTTGAGGAAGCTGGTGAGGGAGACCCAGAATGTCGAGTCCGACTGCCGGGTGAAGTGCCGCAGGTTCATCAGGTAAACCGTCAACAGGCCGAAGAGCATCAGGGTCTGTCCCCATTGCGTGGTGTCGCGCCAGAAGACCCGGATGTCCTTCACCAGGATGGATCCCACGTCGCGCGGCAACCAGGGGATCGCCTCCACGCACCGCTCCAGGAGGCTTCTCGACACGGCCGGGGCCCCGGGACCCGTCCTCCGGATGCCGAGGGCACCCGCCCAACTGCCCAGGATCGACCCCCGACTGCGCACGCAGCTCATCGCCTCGTACAGCACCGAGCCGAAACGGGTCAGGGCGACCAGGCCGAAGAACAGGGTGTGGCTCAGGAGCACCGCTCCGTAGAACACGGCCCCGCGGAAGGCGCCTTCCATCCATTGCTGGACGGCCGATCCGAGCCAGTAACTGGGCAGGAACGGGAATTGCACCAGTCGGGTGTTGTCCAACAGGCGATCGATGACCACCAGCACCCGGTTCTCGAGCAGCATCTCCTCCGTCACCGCCGTCGGTTGCGTGCGCCAGAAGAAGACGCCCACCAGTACGGTGATGCCGCCGAGGAGCACGGCCTGGAACAGCCTCCGGTCGAGATGTCGGGCCAGCAGCAACGCGAACCCGGAACCGGCAACGCCGGGGAGCACGATGAAGAGCGCCACAAGGAAGCCGATCATCGGGTAGAAGTGCCAATCCACCCGGTGGACCCGGCCATAGGCAAGCAGCAACGGGGCGATCAGGAACAGGAAGGCCCAGGAGGCGAGCATCACCGATTCGATGAACTTCCACCGGAAGATGACCTCCGGGGGGATGGGCAGCGGCAGCAGGAAATCCGCCTCCCGATTCCTGAAGAAATTGGAATAGCTGATCACCAGGTTGCTCAGCAGCAGCAACCCGAACAGACAGGCGAAGAGCAGGAAGATCAGGCGTTCCACCAGCAGTCCGCCGAGCCCCGGGAATCGGTTGAGGAAGCTCAACCCCTGGAAGAACAGCAGGTAGGCCATCGCTGCGTAGCCTATCAGGAAGAACCCGATCACCCCGGCCCAAAGGCGTGACCGCTGCCGGATCGCCAGCACCTTCCGGATCATCGAAAGACCGTTGACCCACAACAGGAGGCTGAACGGAGTCGCCTCGGGCGACCGCTCCGATGGAGACGATTCCGGGTTCACTGTCTGGAGGTTATCGCCTTCAGGGCACCGTCACCACCCGGAAGTAGGCGGCCTCGCGACTCGGGGGATCGTCGTCGGTGAGGACCAACTGCCCTCCGTTGCCCTCGGCGATGACGATCCGGCTCCATTGCAGGACCGGGACTCCCAAGTCACGGGTGCGCTCCAGCGCGTAGCGGATCCCTGAATGGGAGGCCAGGCGCACCTCGAAACGGCCGTCGGGCGCACGTGAGGGGATGACCGAGAACGGTTGTTCCGCCACCTGCTGCTCCCACGCGAGGCGGATGTTGCCCTCGTCCTGGAGGATCGGGGGGCCGGCATCGTAGAAGCCGTCGACGGCGATGCGGTAGATCGTCCCCTTCACGGCCACGAATTCCAAGCGGCTCTGCCACACGTCGCCGGAGACGATGTCGTCGTTCTCCGCCACGAGCTTCAGGGCACCGAGCGCGTCTCCCGTGTAGACCGCCAGGAGCGTGTCGAAGGCCGACCCCGTGGTCTCGAACCGCACCCGTCCATCGTCCGGTGCCGTCCAACGCCACCAGGCCGAGCGGTTGGCCCGGACGCCACCATGCGAGGGTTCGCCGGTCTCGCGGGTGAACTTCAGGTTGTTGCCCGTGACCGCTCCCTGCGCCCCGGTCAGCGGAGTGGCGTTGGTGAAGTGGTTGTTGCCCCCCGGTTGCCCCCCTTTTTGGGAGATGTCGAGCCGGATCGTACCCTCCTCCTGCAGCACGCCATCGCTGAATCCGTCGACCGCGATGCGGTAGGTGACGCCGGCCACGGCATCGAAGCTGACCTCGCTCTGGACGTTGCCGAAGGCATGGTCGATGTCGTCGTTCTCGGCGACCCTCGCGAGCCTGGAGACCGAGTCCCCGGTGTACACCGCCAGAAGGGTGTCGAATCCGCTGTCCACGGTGTTGATGACCGTGGTCGCCGTGATGGGGGCCGTCCAGCGCCACCAGGCCGATCGCTCACCGCTGCCGCCGGCGTGCGAGGGTTCCAACGGTTCACGGGTGTAGCCGCGGTTGGAGGCGGAGTAGATCCCGCCGAATCCGATGGCCGGAGCGGCGTTGGTGAAAAGGTCGTTCAGCGGAGGCGACGCGGTGCCCCCCGGCCTCCACGCGAGGCGGACGGTGCCCTGGGCTCCGTCGCGGCCGTCCACGGCGATGCGGTAGAGGCCACCGGCGACGGCTTGGAAACCCACGCGACTGGCGGACTGGCCGGGCTCCAGATCGTCGTTGCCCACCACCCGGACGAGGGCGGCGACCGCATCGCCCTGGTAAACGCCGAGGGTGGTGTCGAAATCGCTGCCCACCGTCTCGAAGGTCACGACGCCGGAGATCGGTGCCGTCCACCGGTACCAGACGGAGTTGCGCCCTCCCCCCTGCCCATGGTCGGGCTCGCCGATCTCGCGCGATGCATTGACCGTGCTGCCTGCGACGGTCCCTTGGTTTCCGGCCAGGACCCCGGCCGCCGTGAAGGCGTCGTTGGACGGCACGGTCACCGATTCGTTGAGCAACCAGCGCCGGACGGTCGTGAAGGTGACGTTGAACCTGCCGTATTCGTCGATCTGCTGGGACGGGTCGAGATTGGAGCAGTCGGAATCGCCGCCGAACAATTGCCCGACCAACTGCTGGCGCGCATTGAAGAGCGGGGATCCGGAGCTGCCGACCTCGGTCACGCCCCGCGTCCAGCGGACGATGCGGTAGTTGGCGTTCTCACCCTGGTTCACCCCGAGACTGATGCGCTTGTAATCGCCCTGAGGATGGTGGATGCCCGCCAGCGCCTCTCCCGAGGCCGGTGGGTCGGTGTTCCATCCGGCGTAGGTGACGCCCGCGGGGACGGTGCCCCGCAATTGGAGGAAACAATGGTCGTTGCCGTTGTTGCGGGGCTTCGTCGACAGGATGCTGGCACCTCCGACGGTCCTGGGCACGTCGGCCGGATTGGGGGCCGTTCCCTTGCAGGTGGTGGTCTGGTAGTTCCAGTAGAACTCGGCCGTGTCGGCCTCGGATTGGCTGGTGATGCAGTGGGCGGCCGTCAGGAAGTAATCGGTCTTCGGCGCCTCGTTGAGATCGTTGAGCAGACACCCGGTGCAGAAGAGTTCGCCGACCACGCCGACGGATCCGATGCCCGCGACGGCTCGGGAGGTCGTGGCCCACGAGGGTTCGCAGCTCACGTCCACGTGGCAGGCCGCCGCGGTCTTGGGTTCCGCCTCGGAAGATCCGGCCCTGGGGTCGACATCGCCGCCGAGGCGGACGTACCGGTGGGTGAGTTCGGTGATCCGGAACGAGGCCGCTGCGGCGCCCGCGGGGATCCGGCACTCCACGATCACCGCCGCGGCGAAGATGCTGGGGGTCCAGAAATCGCCGCGCCCCTCCAAGCCCACCGCATCGAACGGTCCGAGCACCTCCGCCGGGTCGTCGGGATCGAACACGCGCAGTTCGGCGCCTTCGGGCAGGTGGAGGGATTCCAGGTGGACCCGCAGTCCTTCCGCCCCCTCGGATTCCAGGCGGGCGCTCCAGACCCGGGAGCCATCGGGAAGGACGGTCCACCCGCCCTTGGCGGCGCCGAGTCGGACGGGTTCGGGCAACAGGCGCCGGATCCCCACCCGCGACCGGCCTTTGGGGCCTGGACGGGACGCGAGGGCGTCCTCGGCCCGGACCACGGAGAGGTCCGGCGCATCGAGTCGGACACGCACCTTCGGAGCCAGGCCCGGCTGGGCACTGATCGGCAGCGCCTTGGGCCGTGACACAACCGGGGTCGTGCTGATGCGGGCGGGAAGTTCGACGGCCTGCACCGGCCCGGCCAGGAGGAGACCGACCAGTCCCACCACCGCGGAGATCCGCCGTTTCAAAGGGAAGTTCATCTTGGGGCCGATCGCGGCGGATCCTCCTGCCCGGCGAAGATCCTGGATCCGGTGCGGGGAGGAATTGCCGGGATGCGGTGTTCGTGAAAGGTCACTGAAATGCCGACGGGGTCAATGGGCGCGGTGAATGCCTTCGTTCACTCGGGCATCCGCGTCTCGTGATCCGGGCAGGCGAAGCGTTCGATGTCGCTGCGGCGCGAGGGATGCGTCGCCAGCAGGGCGGCCCGGGTGCCCCCTTCGAAGATGTCCGGCATGTAGCCCGGGGCGAGGGTGCAGCCGTAGAGCGAGTAGAGCCCGCCCGGAACCATGTGGGCGGCCTGCCATACACCGGCGGGCACCACGTACTGGCAGTGGTGCCCCTTCAGCGGATCCGGCCCGAGGATCACATCGTCGCTGGATCCATCCGGCCTCAGGAGGATGAGGCGGAAGGGATCACCGCTGTAGAAGTGCCAGACCTCGTCGAGGGTGAGTCGGTGGAAGAGCGAGTGACTCGGAGGATCGTCGCAATACAGACCGATCATCGCCGTTCCCGCGGGTCGGCCGGGTGCGAGTTCCAGGGCCGTCCGATAGGTCTGGGCGAAGAGCGTGCCTTCGACCGGCAGGGTCTGCAGGCGATGGCGTTCGATGAGGGCTCGGATCGTGGGATGCATCGGCGGGGCGGGGCGGGGGTTCAGTCGCGCAGCGAAGACACGAGGGCGTCGACCAGTGCCTGCGTTCGGAGGCTGCGGCGGACGCTCTGGCTCGCCTCGGGCCCGGAAGGGTTCCGGGCCAATGCGGCGAAGGCCTCGAGCATGCAGGTGGCCTGCCGCTTGGGCGAGGGGGTGTCGGTGCGCACCCATGTCGCGGGGTTGGCCATGCCGAACCGGTGGGTGTATCCGACCGGCCGGGTGGTGTCGGGCGCGGCGAATCCGCCGTCCCAATCGAGCACGAAGTCGTCCATCGAGATCACGCCGTCGGTGCCCATGAGGTCGAGGTCCATCAGGCAGGCACCGACCGTGTAGCCGGCGTCCCAGGTGGCCGTGAATCCATCGGCCAAGCGCAGCAGGCCGGCTCCGCGGATCCAGGCTCCGGTCACCGGATCCCGGTCGGCCCAGCCGCGGCATTCGGCGACGGGCGCATCGCTGCCCGAGTACTCGACCACGGCCCGCATCGAGTACCAGGCCATGTCGCCGATGGCGCCGGTCGGCTCCTGGTCGGGCCGAAGGCGGATGTTGTTCCGGTCGAGCGCCGGGAAGAAGAAGGAGGTCCGCAGGCCCTGCAACCGGCCCGTCTTGGCCGGCAGCGCCTCGCGGACCGCTCGCGTGCGCGGATGGTGGGTGAAGTGGGTGCCATCCATGAAGGCGACCCCGGCCCGGCTGCAGGCGTCGGTGATCCGGCGCAGGGAATCGAGGTCGATGAACGGTTTGTCGGCGAGCACCGGCAGGCCCTGGGCCGCCGCGGCGAGGCAGAGCGGTTCGCGGACCGCGGTGGGCGTGGCCACATACACCCCGTCGATGGAGCCCGACCCGAGGAGCGCCTCGGCGGTGTCGAAGACCGGCACGCCGCCATGCCTGTCGGCGAAGGCCCGCGCCGTCTCGGGGCGCCGGCTGGCCACCGCGCCCAGGGTGACCGCGCTGGTGCCCTGCAAGGCGCGGGCGATGACATCCGCGATGAAGCCGGCACCGATGATGCCGAGTCGGAAGGGGGAATTCATGGGTCGGGAGGAGAATCCTGTCGGGGTGGATTTCCGCCGACGTCTTCTCCCGTGGCAAGGGCCAACCCGAGCCGGCATCCCTTCGTCCAGGTCTCCGCCCGCGTCCTCTCTCCGTGTGGGGATCCTTTCGGATGTTCTCCTGCTGTGGGTTTCTGGACGGAGTCGGGGCTTGGACGTCGGGGGAGGTCGATGGCAGGATGGACATCAGGATCCCATGGTCACGAGTCCACTCACCGAATCCACCGGGCGCGTCGCGAAGGCGTCGACCGGTGGGATGGGCGTGCGCTTGGCAGCCTGGGCGGCATTGGTGTGGTTCTGTGGGTGGGCGGTGGTTCCTCTTCTGGCAGAAGCCCCCGCTTCCGGAGGGACAGACCTCTGGTCCCTCCGGGCTCCCCAGACTCCGCCGATCCCCGAATCCCTGGGGTCGGGACACCCCATCGACCGCTTCATCGACGCCACGCTGGCCGCCCAGGGCTTGCGCCGGGCCCCGGAGGCCGGCCGCCGCACGCTGGTACGACGGGCCGCCTGGGACCTGACCGGACTCCCACCGACGACGGCCGAGACCCGGACCTTCCTGGAGGATACCGCATCGGACGCCTTCGAGCGTCTGGTGGATCGTTATCTCGCATCGCCCGCCTACGGCGAGCGCTGGGCCCGTTGGTGGCTCGACCTGGCGCGCTACGCCGACACCAACGGCCAGGACGAGAACAAGGTGATGGCCAACGCCTGGCGGTACCGCGACTGGGTCATCGGCTCCTTCAATGCCAATCAACCGTACGACCAGTTCATTCTCGAGCAGTTGGCGGGCGACCTCCTGGATCGGCAGGGGGTGCCAGAACCGGTGGTCTTCCGACGCTGGACGGCGACAGGCTTCCTCGTGCTGGGACCGAAGATGCTGGCCGAGCAGGACAAGCCGAAGCTGGTGATGGATCTGGTCGACGAGCAGATCGACGTGGTGGGCCGCGCCTTCCTCGGGCTCACCCTCCAATGCGCCCGGTGCCATGACC
>JBEGWF010000059.1:0-53614 GCA_041177965.1 Verrucomicrobiota bacterium
CGCCCCTGGTGGAGGCTGAGCACGCGTCGGATCAAGGCGCTGGCCTGGAGGGCGTTGCGCTTGATCAGGTCGATGCTCTCGTGCAGCGGGTCGTCGGTGCCCTGCGGCGGCTCGAGGGTCTCGGCCAGGGCGTGGATGCCGGCGAGGATGTTCCCGAAGTCATGGGCCATTCCCATGGTCAGGGTGGCCAAGGTGTCGCGCCAGGCGGTGGAGCTGAGCCTACGTTCGGCGATGGTCTGGCGGGACACGTCGAGCCAGGTGCCCTCGAATCCGAGCAGCAGGCCGCTCTCGGTCCGCAGCGCCTGCCGGTGTTCCAGGATGTAGGCCACCCGTCCCGTCCGTGCGTGGCGGATGCGGAAATGGGTGCTCAGGCCGCCCTCGCTCCGGAGCGCCCGCCGGATGTGGCTCTGGACCTCCGCAAGGTCGGCCTCGTGGATGGCGTTCCAGAAGACGTCGGAACGGTGGGGGAATTCCGCCATGGGCACCCCGGTGAGTTCCTCCAGTCGGGGGCTGGCGTAATGGAACGACATGTCGCTCCGCTGATTGAAGATCACCCCGGGCCAACGGCGCATGAGGTTGTCGACCTCCGCTTCGGCCTTCAGCAGCCGGAGCCGGAGCTGTTGGGTGGCCTCATCGCCCGGGCCCGCCTGGGGCCAGGAATCCTCCTCGAGCCGCGGTAGGGGGGGGACGATCGATTCGATGTGGGCGAAGATGCCCCCGGGAGCCCGGCCCCCGGTCAACCGAAGCCAGCCATCGGGCTGATCCGGATGGCCGGGAAGATCCTGGGTCCGGAATTCGGACTCCGACCGGGTCCAGGAGTCGACGGCCGTCTCCCATTCCGGGCTTTTCCTGGCCAGGACCGCGACCCAATCCCGGCCGGACAGTTCCCCCGGGGTTTCCCCCAGCCAGCGCGACAAGGGTTCATTGACCGAAAGGATCCTGCCGTGCTCGTCGAGGATGGCCAAGCCGCCGGTCAACCAGTCGGATCTGGGACGGTCAGGCGGTGTTTCGGGCGTCGGTTCCATCTGGAGGGGGCATCGGCAGCTCTCCAGATGATGTTGAGGGCCTGGGCGGCGATTGTCAGCACCTCAGATCCGGGGCGATCGGACGGCGTCATACCCGTCGACCCGGGCGCAACTTTGTCGAAATACCGGTTTTGATTTACTCACGATCGAGGCATGGGTTCGGCACTCAGGGTTTGACCAGCGGGGTTTGACCATCGGGATTTTACCCGATCAAACCGGAAGGCCCATTCCTACCGACTCGAAACATACGACTCGAAACATACGACTCGAAAATCCCGAATCGAAACATCCCAATCGAAACATCCGACTCGAATGAACTCCCCGTTGAACGAGGATTGGTTGGACGAGATCGCCCGACGACGCTGGTCGGCCGCCGAGGCCGACCGTTGGCGTCGGGCCTTGTCCGAGCGCCCGACCGAGGCGCGCCGGTTCGAGGAGGAGATGGCCCTGAATCAACTCTTGGATGCCGTTCCACCCACCCGGGCATCCTCCAATTTCACCGCCAGGGTCCTGGCCGACATCGGGCGATCCCCGAAGCAGGATTCCCGGATTCTCCTGGCTTGGCGTCGGGCATGGGCGTCGATCGCTTACCGGATTCCCGGGCGCGGTCCCGCTCGAGAAACCATCGGCGCCGGTGCCACGGGTTCCGCGTTCCGACGATGGTTCGCACTCCGGTCCCTGATTTTTAGGTCCTTGATCTCGCCGGCGGCCATCGCTCTGGTCGCCCTGGCCTTTTCCCTGAATTGGGGCTGGCAGCGGGTTCAGGTGCACCGTCATGGGGCCATGGCCCGGACCGCCGCCGAATGGTCCAGTGCGGCGGCGATGCCCGGGGTGGCTGCGCTCCAGGATTTCGAGGCCATCCAATGGCTCGAGACCCGTTCGGCGCCCGACGATGTCGCCCTCCTGCAATTGCTCCGAGAAGACGTCCCGGGAGCCCTCCCATGAGTTGGCCCTCCGTCCATCGCGCTCTTCTGAATGCCCGCGGGTTACGGGTCTTTCCTGTCGGCTTGGCCCTGTGCCTGGGTTCGTCCTTCCCGCCATCCCTCATCGGCCAGCCCCCCATGCCCGGAGCCATGCCCGGAGCTGCACCAGAAACCGACTCTGCCCGGCCTCCGAAGCCTTCGACGCCTCCCACGCGTGGCGGCCCGCCGCTTCCCCAGCGGGCCACGCTTCCCCCGCTGCCGGCGGTGCGGACTCCCACCGACCGTTTCCGCGAACTGCTCGCAGCGACCCCTGAACAACGCGAGCTCCTGCTGTCCCGCAAGACGCCCGCGGCGCGGTCCCTGATCGAGGCCAAGCTCCGTGAGTTCGGAGCCCTGCGCCCCGATGAACGCGAGATCCGTCTCCGGTTGGCCCAATTCCAGGAAGCCCTGGGCATCCTGCTGCCGCTGTCGCCATCCGAGCGCAAGGCTCCGATGGCCATGGTCGCCCCGGAGGACCTTCCGATGATCGAGGAGCGCCTGGCCGCCTGGGACCAGCTGCCGGAGGCCGAACGCCGCGACATCCTCGAGAGCGAACGCCGACTGTCGTGGTTCGTCCGACAGGGAGAGGTCCACCCCGATCGCCAGCGGGTCGAGGCCTACATGGCCTCGCTGCCGCCTTCGGCTCAGCGGGCCGCCCGCGAGCAGATGGAACGCTGGTTGGCCCTCTCGCCCGCCGACCGCTCCCGCAAGGCTGCGGCCTTCTCCCGGTTCTTCGACCTGACCCCGGCCGAGCGCCAGGCGGCGCTCCAGACCCTCTCCGAGACCGAGCGTCGCCAGATGGAGCGCTCCCTCAGCGATTTTTCGGCCCTCACTCCCGAGGAGCGCGACCGGTGCCTGCGCGGGTTCCGCAAGTTCGAGGCCCTCGGACCCGCCGACCGGGAGCAGTTCCTCCGCAAGGCCGAACGATGGCGGGCCATGAGCCCCAACGATCGGGCCGCCTGGCGTCGGCTGGTCGAGAGGTCGCTGTCCCCCCAGCGTCGTCCGCCGTTTCCGGCCGAGGATTCCATGCTCGCCGCCCCGCCTCCGGTTCCGCGGTGACCGGGTCCGAGGCTTGAGGGTTGGTTCCCGGGTTCCCCTCGTCCGGTCGTGAGCCCGGCCCGGTCCCCGTCCCCCGGACCACCGGGCCTCTGGGGATTTTCCCATGGATGGCCCCGAGCCTTTTCCTGCGTCTCCAAACGGCAATTCCATTGCGGTTTTGGTCCCGCTGGAGTCGGGTTTCCGGGAATGGATGAACCTTCGCCCATCCGATCCGAATCGAAGCCTCCGGTGCTCCCCGGTCTCGACGGGGATCGCCGGCCCCCTGTGATCGTCTCCCCGCCCCCCCGCAGGAAGGGGTTCTGGGGACCGATCGCCGTCCTGGTGGCGGCGGTGGTCAAGTTCGGATCGAAGCTGTTGGTGCTGATGCCGTTCCTGAAGTTCCTTCCGGCCTTCCTCAAGACCGGCGGTACGATGCTTCTGAGCGTGGGGGCCTATGCCCTCCTTTGGGGCTGGAAGTTCGCGCTGGGCTTCGTCGTGCTGATCTTCATCCACGAGTTGGGACACCTGATCGCCGCGCGCAGCCAGGGGCTCCGGGTCGGCGCACCGGTCTTCATTCCCTTCATGGGGGCGGTCATCGCGCTCAAGGACGCCCCTCGGAACGCCTGGATCGAAGCCGTGGTGGGCATCGGGGGGCCGATCTTCGGTACGATCGGCGCGGCCGTCTGTTTCCTGATCCATGTGGCCACGGGCGACCCGTTCTGGTCGGCCCTGGCCTACTCGGGCTTCATGCTCAACCTCTTCAACCTGGCGCCGGTCGGGTTCCTGGATGGCGGCCGCATCGTCACCGCGCTGTCTCCCTGGCTCTGGGTGGCCGGCTACGGCGTCATGATCGCGTACCTGGTCCACGAGGCGATGACCCGTGGGTGGATCAGCCCCCTGTTGATCATGATCCTCATCATGGGGCTGCCCCGCCTGTTCTCCCTGTTCCGGGCCCGGGATGCCGAGTCCCGGCGTTTCTTCGAGATCGAGCCCCGGCAACGCTGGACGGTGGGCATCGCCTACTTCGGCCTCATCGCGTTGCTGGCTTTGGGAATGAGCCTGAGCCATGTGCGCCCCTGATTCCCCGGAACCCGGCCCGGGTCCCGGGCCGACCTCCGCCCCCTCCTTGAGAACCCTTCCGGTCACCCGGGGGTGCTTCGTGTGCGGCATCGAGAATCCCACCGGCCTTCGACTGGCCATGCAGAGCGACGGTCGCACCGTGGAGGTGCCGGTGCGGTTCCGGTCCGAGCAGTGCGGTTTCAGCGGCGTGGTGCATGGCGGGCTGATTTCCACCGTGTTGGACGAAGTGATGGCCTGGGTGATCGGTGTGAACACCCGCTCGTTCGCCTTCGCGGCCGAACTCAACGTGCGGTTCCTCCGGTCGGTGGCCCCGGGGGTTCCGATGCGGGTCCGGGCCGAACTCACGGCCGATCGTCGGGGGCGTCTGTTCCTGACCCGTGGCGAGGTGGTGGGTCCCGACGGGGTCGTCCACGCCGAGGCCACCGGAAAGTTCCTGCCCATCCCCGCCGCGCAGCAGGCGGCCATGCTGGCCGATTTCGCCGAGGATCCCTCGCCGTGGATCCGCACGACGCCCGGTTGAGCGGGGACGGTGGCCCGGGCGGTTCCACCCGGCTCAGCCCCGGCAGCGGGCGATGAGGTCGGGCAGCAATCGCTCCACGTGGGACACCTCGTCCTCGGTGGAGCCGCGGCCGAGCGAAAAGCGCACCAGGGCCTTGGCGCGGGACTCCGGCACCCCCATCGCCCGCAGCACATGGCTCGGTTCGACCGAACCGGCCGTGCAGGCCGACCCGCTCGAGGCGCAGACACCCTCGAGGTCGAGGTTGGCCAGAAGCGAGATGCTGTCGGTCCCCTCGACCGAGAAGGCCAGGGTGTTGGGCAGCCGGTGTTCCGGGCACCCGTGGAGTTCGACCCCCGGAATGGCGGCCAGGCTCCGGGCCAGACGAATGGTCCAGGCCCTCAGTCGATCCGCCGGGAACACCGGCTCGGGCACCATGGCCTCGAAGGCGCCCACCAGACCGGCCACGGCGGCCAGGTTCTCGGTGCCGCCGCGCCGTTCGTTCTCCTGGGCTCCTCCATGCTGGGTCGGATGCGGGAGCAGGGGAGAGCGGATGAACAGGGCGCCCGCTCCCTTGGGGCCATGGAACTTGTGGGCGCACACCGACACGAGATCGGCCTCGAATTGGTCGATGCGCTCGAAGGGCAGTTTTCCGAAGGCCTGTACGGCATCGGTGTGGAAGATCACCCCCCGCTCGCGGCACAGCCTCCCGATGGCGGCGACGGGTTGGAGCGTGCCGGTCTCATTGTTGGCCGCCATCACCGACACCAGTGCGGTGTCGGGTCGAAGGGCTTCGGCGACCGACTCGGGCGAGACCCGGCCGAGGGCATCCACCGGCAGCATCGTGACCGTGAAGCCCTCGTGGGCCTCCAGACACCGCAGCGCGTGAAGCACGGCGTGGTGCTCCACCGGCGAGGCCACCAGGTGACGTCTTCCCCGTGGAGCGAGCAACCGGGCCGTCCCCAGCACGGCCAGGTTGTTGGATTCGGTGCCGCCCCCGGTGAACACCACCTCGCTGGGCCGGCAACGCCACAGGGCCGACAACCGGTAGCGGAAGTCGTCGAGTGCCGCCCGGGCCCGGCGTCCCACCGCGTGGACGCTGGACGGGTTCCCCCAGACGGTCTCCAGGTACGGCTCCATCGCCTGCCGGACCCCGGGATCCGGCGGCGTGGTGGCGTTGTAGTCCCAATAGATGGGATTCACTCGGGCGACAGGACCTTCGACGCGGATCGGGACCGCGATCAGAAGGTGCGGATCTTGATGTTGCGGAACCACACGTCGTCGCCGTGGTCCTGCAGGCAGATGTGGCCGGAGGCGTTCTTGGCGAAGCCGGGCATTCCCTTGAACTTCGATTCGGAGATGAGCTTCTGGGTCTCGGAGCCACCCCAGGTGTATTCGACGACCTTCTTCTTGTTGAGCCAGTGCTCGGCCTTGTCGCCCTTGATCACGATGCGGGCCTTGTTCCACTCGCCCACCGGGTTGATGGCCTTGTCGGCGTTGCAGGCGATCAGGGCATAGAGGGCGGCCGCGCTGGTCTTGGGATTCTTGCCGTCGCCGTGCTTGGAGTCGTCGAGCACCTGATACTCGGGCCCGGTCTCGTAGGACGCGTTGTGGTCCTCGGTGACCCGGTAGATCACGCCGCTGTTGGCACCGGGGGCCACCTTCCAGTCGAAGCGCAGTTCGAAATCCGTGAACTTGTCCACGGTGATCAGATCCCCGCCGCCCTCGCCGGCCACGTGGCGCAGGGTGCCATTCTCCACGCGCCACCCCTTGGCCGGGAACGCGGTGGCCTTGTAGCCGCGCCATTTCGAGGTGTCCTTGCCATCGAAGAGGGGCTGCCAGGACGCCTTGTCCGAGTTGTCGGACTTCTTGGCCTTCTTGTCGGCGGCCAGGGCGGGAGTGGTGAGGAGCGCCGTCGCCACAGCGGCCGACAGCAAGGAGAGAAGCACGCGGTTCATGGTAGGATGGAGTCGAACGGTGCGTTCCCGGCGGTCCGACGGCAAGCGCCGTTGCGGGCCTGGTCGGGTGATCGGACAAATCCTGCCGTCGGGAGGGCAAGATCGGGGCAGTCGGCCGTCGGGGCCATTCGCACAGTGCGGGCGCCGTGCCCACATTGGATCTGGTCGATACCGAGACAACCACCCGCTCCGGGGAAACCGCTTCCACGCGGCCGTCGGCGTGTTCGCACTGCGGGCTGCCGTGCGGAGAGAGTCCCCTGCGAGGGTCCGGGAAGCAGTTCTGCTGTGCGGGGTGTCAGGCGGTCTTCGAGCTGCTCAGCGAAGGGGGGCTGGACGAGTTCTATCGGCTGGGCGGGGCCCAGGGGGTGCGTGGCGGAGGGGCCGACGCACAGGATCGATTCGCATTCCTCGACACACCGGAAGTGCGTTCGGCCCTGGTCGATTACTCGGATGACCATCGCACCAAGGTCACCTTCCGGGTGCCGGCCATCCATTGCGTGGCCTGTGTGTGGTTGTTGGAGCACGTGTTCCGGTTGCGACCGGGCATCGGTGCTTCCTCGGTGGATTTCCTGCGTCGGGAGGTATCACTGACTTTCGATCCGTCCGTCCTCCGACTCAGTGAGGTGGCGGCGCTGTTGGCCTCGCTGGGATATGAGCCGGAGTTGAGGGCCTCCGATCTGGAGACCTCGACCCCGCGTCCGGTCTCGCGTCGACTGTGGCTCCAGTTGGGGGTCGCCGGGTTCGCCTTCGGCAACACCATGCTGTTGAGCCTGGCCATGTATCTGGGCCTCGACAGTGTGAGCGGACCCGCCTTCCGCCATCTGGCCGGCTGGATCAGTTTCATCCTGTCGCTGCCGGTCGCGACCTTCAGCGCCTGGGACTATTATCAGGCCGCCTGGACCGGATTTCTCCGGCGGGTCCCGGTCATCGAGATCCCCATCGCGCTGGGCATCCTGGCCCTCCTGGGGCAGAGCGTGTACGAGGTCTTTTCCCGGCGGGGGGACGGCTATTTCGATTCCCTGGCCGGGCTGCTGTTCTTCCTCCTGTGCGGGAAGCTCTTCCAGCAGAAGACCCATGCCCGGCTGGTGTTCGACCGCGATTTCAAGGCGTTCTTTCCGCTGGCCGTGACCCGTCTTGGTCAACGCGGCGAGGAACGGGTCGCGGTCGCCCAGTTGGCGGTGGGAGATCGTCTCGTGCTCCGACACGGGGAACTCGTTCCGGCCGATTCAAGGATCCTCGTGGGCGAGGCGAGGATCGACTACGCCTTCGTCACCGGCGAATCGCAGCCCGAGACGTGTGCCCTCGGCTCGACGGTGTTTGCCGGAGGTCGGCAGACCGCCGGCCGCATCGAGGTGGAGATCCTCAAGCCGGTGTCCCAGGGCTACCTGACGTCATTGTGGAACCAGGAGGCCTTCCGGAAGCCCCGTGCCGACGAGGCGGTGGATCGGATCACCGAGGCCTACAGCCGGCGGTTTTCACTGCTCCTCCTGGTGATCGCCGTCGGGGCCGCGGCCGTCTGGTGGATCCTGGGCGATGGCGGCCGGGCCGTACGGGCGCTGGTCTCGGTGCTCATCGTCGCCTGTCCGTGCGCCCTGGCGCTGGCCTCGCCCTTCACCCTGGGAACGGCCCAGAGGGTCCTGGGTCGGCTCGGGATCTACCTCAAGAACCCGTTCGTCCTCGAGGTCCTCGCCCGGGTCGATGCGGTGGTCTTCGACAAGACCGGGACCCTGACCCGACCCGGGATCGCTGCCATGGAATGGGTCGGTGCCCCCCTCCGATCCGCTGAGGAGGGGGCGATCCGCGCCTTGGCCGCCCATTCCAGCCACCCGTTGTCGGGGCGGGTCCGGCAATTCCTGGGTCGATCCGGGTCGCCTGCGGACGAACCGGTGGTCGGATTCACCGAGACGCCCGGATCGGGCCTTTCGGGCGGGGTCGCTGGCGTCCGGGTGGCGATGGGTTCGCTGGAACACCTGCGACGCCAGGGCGTGCCGATCGCCCCGTCCTCCTTGGAAGCGACGGGTGACTCCGCCGCCAGCCGGGTGCATGTGGCCTTGGACGGAGCGTACCGCGGCGTCTTCCTCGTGGGCCATCCGCTCCGTCCGGGGATCGACACCCTGCTGGAGAATCTGCGGAACCGGACCGAATTGTCGCTCCTCAGTGGCGACCACACCGCAGAGGTCTCCCGGTTCCGGTCCTGGTTCGGGCCGGGTGCCGAATTGTGCTCCCACCAGAGCCCGGCGCAGAAGCTGGAGTTCATCCGCCAGCGTCAGGAGGTCGGCCGTCGCACCGTGCTGATGGTGGGCGATGGGCTCAACGATGCCGGCGCCCTGCGACAGGCCGACGTGGGCGCCGCCGTGGTGGAGGAGGCCGGGGCCTTCTCGCCGGCCAGCGACCTCATCGTGGCCGCGGGTCGGGTCCGGGATCTCGATCGGATCCTGGACTTCGCCAGGGCCTCGGTCCGATGGGTCCATCGCGGCTTCCTCATCTCGGGGCTCTACAACCTGGTCGGCATCTCGATCGCGGCCTCCGGGAGACTCTCGCCGGTGGTCTGCGCCGTGCTGATGCCCCTGAGCTCGTTCACGGTCGTGGCCTTCTCGGTGCTCGGCGTCGAATGGCTCGGCCGCCGGTGGTTCGACGACACGAAGGGAGGGCGTCCGTGACCGTGCTGATGCTGCTCATCCCGCTGAGCGTGCTCATCGCGGCGTGTTTTCTGGCGGCCTTCATCTGGGCCGTCCGTTCCGGGCAGTACGAGGACACCTGCACGCCCGCCTTGAGGATCCTCACCGACGATGTCCCCGCCCGGTCCGTGCGTGGCGCTGCAAATCCCGTGGAGGTCCCGCCAAGCCCGGGGGAGCCCGTCGGGCGCCGTTCGACCGAGGTTGGAACCGCTCTGGACACCCCTCTCCGGAGGTCTCCGGCCAAGCCGGTCCGAGACCCGCGACGAGTCCATCCATTTCCATGAATCAGGACACATTCCGCTACGACAATCGAATCGTTCGCGCCTTCGCCATCGCCACCGTCATCTGGGGGTTGGTCGGCTTCCTGGCCGGCCTGCTGATCGCCTGCCAGCTGTTCCTTCCGGAGCTGAACCTCAACCTCCAGTACACGACCTTCGGTCGGCTGCGGCCGCTCCACACCAATGCCGTGATCTTCGCCTTCGTCGGCAACGGCCTGTTCATGGGCATCTACTATTCGCTCCAACGGCTGTGCAAGGCGCGGATGTTCAGCGATGGCCTGGGTTGGTTCCACTTCTGGGGGTGGCAGGCCATCATCGTCGCCGCCGCCGTCACGCTCCCCCTGGGCCTGACCACCAGCAAGGAGTACGCCGAGCTCGAATGGCCCATCGACATCGCCATCGCGGTGGTCTGGGTGGCCTTCACGGTCAACCTCATCGGCACCATCGTGAAGCGCCGGGAGAAGCACCTCTACGTCGCCATCTGGTTCTACATCGCGACGGCCGTGACGGTCGCCCTGCTGCACATCGGCAATTCCCTGGCGGTGCCGGCCGGGCTCTTCAAGAGCTATTCGATCTACGCCGGCGTCCAGGACGCCCTGGTGCAGTGGTGGTACGGCCACAACGCCGTGGCCTTCTTCCTGACCACCCCGTACCTGGGCCTGATGTACTACTTCCTGCCCAAGGCCGCGCAGCGACCGGTGTTCTCCTACCGGCTGTCCATCATCCATTTCTGGGGCCTGATCTTCATCTACATCTGGGCCGGACCGCACCACCTCCTCTACAGCGCTCTGCCCGATTGGGCCCAGTCGCTGGGCATGGTGTTCTCGGTGATGCTCGTGGCGCCCTCGTGGGGCGGCATGCTCAATGGTCTGCTGACGCTCCGGGGTGCCTGGGATCGGGTACGCCAGGATCCGATGCTCAAGTTCATGGTGGTGGCCCTGACCGCCTACGGCATGGCGACGCTCGAAGGCCCGCTCCTGTCGATCAAGAGCGTCAACGCCCTCTCGCACTAC
Source organism: Verrucomicrobiota bacterium (assembly GCA_041177965.1). Taxonomy (GTDB): domain Bacteria; phylum Verrucomicrobiota; class Verrucomicrobiia; order Limisphaerales; family UBA9464; genus SXXZ01. Next base: position 10,529 of record JBEGWF010000059.1, read on the forward strand.
ACCGACTGGACCATCGCCCACGTGCATACCGGGGCCCTCGGTTGGAACGGGTTCTTCACCTTCTCCATGCTCTACTGGCTGTTCCCGCGCCTGTACCGCACCCCGTTGTATTCGGTGACGCTGGCCAACTGGCACTTCTGGGTGGCCCTGCTGGGGATGATGTTCTACGCGGTGCCGATGTACTGGAGCGGCGTGACCCAGGGATTGATGTGGAAGCAGTTCACCGCCGACGGCTTCCTCCAGTACCCCAACTTCCTCGAGACCGTGATCCAGTTGTTCCCGATGTACCGGATGCGCGCCATCGGTGGGACCCTCTACATCATCGGTGCCTTCATCATGGCCTACAACCTGTGGAAGACGGCCCGGGCGGGTTCCTTCGAAGCGGAGTCCGAGGTGGCCGTCGCCGCCAAGGCGTCTCCGGAGGAGGATGCCGGAACCCGTGGCAAGAAGGCCTCGTGGGGCCACCGCTGGCTGGAGGCACGTCCGTTGACCCTGACCGCGCTGGCCTTCGTGGCGGTGCTCGTGGGTGGCCTGGTCGAGGTCGTGCCCATGTACCTGGTGAAGGAGAACGTGCCCACCATCACGGGTGTCCGCCCGTACACCCCCCTCGAGGTCATGGGGCGCGACCTCTACATCCGGGAAGGGTGTGTCGGATGCCACTCGCAGATGGTGCGTCCGTTCCGCTCCGAGACGGAGCGCTACGGGGAGTACTCCAAGGCCGGCGAGTTCGTGTACGATCATCCCTTCCTCTGGGGATCCAAGCGCACCGGTCCCGACCTGCATCGCGTCGGCGGCAAGTATCCGGACGCGTGGCATTTCAACCACATGGACAATCCCCGGAGCACCTCGCCCGGCTCGATGATGCCGCGCTACTCGTGGCTCCTGGAGCAGAAGATCGACACGGCCGCGGTGGGCGCGCGCATCGCTGCCCTGCGGTCGGTGGGGGTTCCCTATCCGGCCGGCTACGAGACCCAGGCCGTGACGGAGCTTCAGAAGCAAGCCGCCGGCATCGTCGCCAACCTCAAGACCGCCCGGATCGAGACCCCGCCCGATCGCGAGATCATCGCCCTGATCGCCTACCTGCAACGCCTGGGTACCGACATCAAGGCGTCGCATTCCACCCCCACCGCCTCGATCCAGCCATGATCAAGAACATCCTCACCCACACCGGCGGCATCGCCGTCTACGGCATCGTTTCCATCTGCCTGTTCTTCGCGGTGTTCGCCGCCGCGGTCGTCTGGACCCTGGTCCAGCGTGCGAGCCACGTCCGCCGCATGGGCGAACTGCCTCTCAACGACGGGGAGATCCGCCCCTTCGCACCTTCCGCCCCCACGAACCATGAATAAGGACCCGAACGATCCCCTCCTGTTGGACCACGAGGCCGACGGCATCCGCGAACTCGACAACAACCTGCCCCGATGGTGGGTCTGGCTGTTCGTCCTCTGCACGGTCTTCGCCGTCGGCTACATCGTCTACTACCACGTGCTCAAGGTGGGCCCCCTGCAGGCGGCGGAATACCAGGCCGAGGCCGCGTATGGAGACGCCATCAAGAATGCCGCGCTGGCGCGCTTCGAGGCCGATGTCGTCACGCTCAAGCCGCTCGCCGACGCCGTGGCGCTCGAGCAGGGCAAGCAGTCCTTCGCCAACCTCTGCGCACCGTGCCATCGGGCCGATGGCGGCGGCCTGGTGGGCCCGAATCTCTGCGACAACGTGTGGATCCATGGATCGAACTACGTGGACACGGTGAAGGTCATCATCAACGGCGTGACCGAGAAGGGAATGCTCAGTTGGCGCGGGGTGCTCAAGCCGGCCGAGATCCAGACCGTGGCCAGCTACATCTACACGCTGCGGGGCAGCAACCCGCCCGATCCCAAGCCGCCGGAGGATCCATCCAAGCCGGCGATCCCGATGGATTTCGAGTGAAGCCCCCAGGGGAGGCCCGCGAGGACTCCCGCACATGAATACCCCCCAAGAGAAGATCCCGGTCCCTCCGGGAACCCAGGCGTCCGCGCGCCCGGGCAACATGCAGGAGGTGGACTGGCGGGATTTCCGCGACCACATCGCCACGGCCGACAAGGAGGGTCGCCGTCGCTGGCTCCATCCCAAGGCCCCCTCGGGGGTCTGGCACCGGCGACGCGCCTGGTTCGCCTCCTTCCTGATCCTGCTGATGTTCGCGGGCCCGTGGATCCGCATCCAGGGCAACCCGCTCCTCCTGTTCAACCTCGTGGAGCGTCGGTTCTCGATCCTGGGACAGATCTTCTGGCCCCAGGATTCGGCGGTCTTCGCGGTGGCCATGCTGGTCTTCATCAGCGGCATCGTGGCCTTCACGGTGGCCTTCGGACGCCTTTGGTGCGGGTGGGCCTGCCCGCAGACGGTCATGATGGAGATGGTGTTCCGGAAGGTGGAGTATCTCATCGACGGGGATTCGGCGGCGCAACGGGCGCTGGCCGCGGCCCCTTGGACGGCGTCGAAGATCGCCAGAAGACTCACCAAGCACGGAGTGTTCTTCGGTCTCTCGTTCGTCGTCGGGAACACGCTGTTGGCCTACATCATCGGGAGCGAACAACTCCTGGCCATCCAGTTCGACGATCCCCGCAATCATTGGGCCGGGTTGACCGCCATGGCCCTGTTCTCAATGCTGTTCTACGCGATCTTCGCCCGTTTCCGCGAGCAGGCCTGCACGTTCATCTGCCCCTACGGACGCTTCCAATCGGCGCTGCTCGACGAGAATTCCATGGTGGTTGCCTACGACCGCCGTCGGGGTGAGAAGCGGGCGCCGCTGCACCGGGACCAGGGGCACCAGGCCCGGAGATCCACCGGTCTCGGAGACTGCGTCGATTGCCGTCAGTGCGTGGCGGTGTGCCCCACGGGCATCGACATCCGCGATGGCACCCAGATGGAGTGCGTGAACTGCACGGCCTGCATCGACGCCTGTGATGCCATCATGCACAAGGTGGGGCGTCCGTCCGGGCTGATCCGCTTCGCCTCGCAGAACCACCTGGAGCGCGGTGAGCCCCAACGCTTCACGCGGCGCATGGCGATGTACTCCGTCGTTCTGGCGGCCCTGATCGGGATCTTCCTGTGGCTGGTGCTCTCCCGGTCGCCGGTCGAGACCAGCTTCCTGCGCGTCTCGGGCAGCCTGTATCAGACGCTCCCCGATGGCCGCATCCGCAACCTGTTCTCGGTGAAGATGATCAACAAGTCGCACCGACCGCTGCCCATCGAGGTGCGACTGGAAAATCCTGCCGGCAGCGTCCGCCTGATGGGGGCCACGAACCCGGTGGTGCCGGTCGGCCAGTACCTCCAGACCTCGGCCCTGGTCGATCTGGACCCGGGGCGACTCACGGGCTCCACCACCGCGTTGAAGCTGGGCATCTATTCCGAGGGACGCCTCCTGGAGCGCATCGAGACCCAATTCTCCGGACCCCGCGACGCATCCCCGAAATCCAATCCATGAACACCGAGCCACGTCGGATCGAACCCTGGCCCATCGCCATCGCGGTCTTCTTCGCCTTCCTGATCTCCGCTCTGGCCACCTGGGCCGTGGTCGCACAGCGCAACCGGGAGGAGTTGGTCAGCGCCGACTACTACGAGCAGGAGGTGGTCTATCAGCGGCAGATCCAGCGCCTGGAGCGATCGGCCGATGCGGGGGTCTCCATCGGACACGAGCCGGGCCGGCAGGGTGGGGTGATCCGCATCGCCTGGCCCGCGGCGTCCCGTCCCGCCACCCATCCGCGGGGTGGCATCCACCTGTACCGGCCGTCCGAGGCCGCCTTGGATCGCGAAATCCCCCTCCGCGTCGATGCGGACGGGACGCAGACGATCGATGCGCGCCATTTGAAGCCCGGGCTCTGGAAGGTCCGGGTCCGCTGGGGACCGGAGGACGCCGGTTACTATGCCGAGGGTTCCGTGGTCGTACCGCCGTCGGTCGCGACGACCGCGACCCCGACGGGAGCACGCTGAACCATCCCATCCTTCATCCCATGGAATTCCTGTCGGCACTGCTCCTCGGTCTGGGTGGCAGCCTCCATTGTGGCGGGATGTGCGGGCCATTGATGATGGCCCTGTTGTCCGGCGCGGATCCCGGGTCCCGGGTCCGATCCCGGGCGGCCTATCATGCCGGCCGACTGCTGACCTACGCCCTGATCGGCCTCGTCTTCGGTCTGCTGGGACGCGGGTTCCACGCGGCGGGTTGGCAGCGTGCCGTCTCGGTGGTCGCCGGGGTGCTGCTGCTGGTCGGGGGTACGATCGCCTCGCGACTGTCGCTCGATGCCTGGTTGGTCCGGTCGGTGGGGTGGGTGAAGGCGTTGTTCCGGCTCGGGGCGGGGCGCAGGACCCTCGGATCCCTGTGGTTTCTCGGGATGATCAACGGGTTCCTTCCCTGCGGTCTGGTGTATGCCGCGGGGGTCTCGGCGGCCGCCTCGGGCGCTCCGCTGTCGGGAGCCGTTTCGATGGTGGTGTTCGGCCTGGGAACCCTGCCCCTGCTTCTGGTCGTCGACCGAATCGGTCAACGGCTCGGCGTCGCCCAGCGGGCCCGTCTCCGGAAGGCGGTGCCGTGGTTGGTGTCCGGCGTGGGGGTTCTGTTGATCGTCCGGGGACTGGCCCTCGGCATTCCCTACCTCAGCCCGTCGTCGGGCGGTGCCTGTCCCCGTTGCGAGGCGGGATCCTGAAATCCGATTGGACCGCCGGGATTGACGGAGGCACGATGGTGGGGTCGTGAACACCCTCGCCTTTTTCACCCACCCGGCATGTGTCGGCGTTCGGTTCCTGCTCCTGGGGTGGTTCTGCATGTCCGGGCCCGTCCGGGGTGCCTCGTCCACGAACACCGCCCGCCGCGACCACTGGGCCTGGAAGGCTCCGGTGCGTCCCGAGTCGCCCCCGGTCCGCCGGACGGAATGGGTCCGCAATCCCATCGACCGGTTCATCCTGGCCCGCCTCGAGGCCGAAGGGCTCAAGCCCTCTCCCGAGGCCGACCGGATCACACTGCTGCGTCGACTGCACCTCGATCTCACCGGATTGCCCCCGACGCCGGCCGAGGTCGATCGTTTCGTGGCCGACAAGTCCCCGGAGGCCTGGGATCGGGCGGTTTCGGCCCTGCTGGCATCGCCCCACCATGGGGAGCGCTGGGCCCGCCATTGGCTGGATGCGGCGCGATACGCCGACTCCGACGGCTTCGAGAAGGACAAACCCCGGTTCGTTTGGGCCTATCGCGACTGGGTGGTCGACGCCCTCAACCGGGACCTGCCCTACGACCGGTTCCTCATCGAACAGATCGCTGGCGACCAGTTGCCGGATGCGACCGAGTCGAGCCGCGTGGCCACCGGGTTCCTGCGCAACGCCATGCTCAACGAGGAAGGCGGCGCCGATCCCGAGCAGTTCCGCATCGACGGCCTGATCGATCGCATGGACTGCATCGGCAAGGCGGTCCTGGGCATCACCATCCAGTGCGCCCAATGCCATGACCACAAGTACGACCCGATCTCGCAGGAGGAGTACTACCGGCTGTTCGCCTTCCTGAACAACGACCACGAATCGTCGATGGTTGCCTACGGTCCCACCGAGCAACGGTTGCGGGACCAGGTGGCACGGCAGATCCGCGAAGAGGAGGATCGGCTCCGCCACACCACTCCCGATTGGGCGACCCGCATGGCGACCTGGGAGGCCTCGGTGCGGGGCGATCAGCCCGAATGGTCCGTGGTCCGCTGCGAGCATGTCGGCGACAACGGTGAACGCTTCTACCAATACGAGGATGGCTCCATCCGCGCGGCCAGCTACGCGCCCACCCAATGGGCCGCGCACTTCCGGGGCACGAACGATCTGCCGTCGATCGCGGCCTTCCGGCTCGAGCAGCTCACCGACCCGAACTTGCCCTGCCAGGGCCCCGGGCGATCGATCCGGGGCATGGCCGCGCTCAGCGAGTTCAAGGTCACCGCCTGGGACCGGGGGAATCCGACCAACCACGTGGCGGTGAAGTTCGTCCGTGCGACCGCCGACTTCTCCAATGAAGAGAAACCGCTCGAGGCCGAATTCGACGACCGCTCGGGCAAGAAGCGCACCTATGGTCCGGTCGCCCACGCCATCGATGGCAAGATGGACACCGCCTGGGGCATCGATGCCGGACCCGGACGGCGGAACCAGTCCCGCAAGGCCGTGTTCGTGGCCGAGAAACCGGTGGACTTCCCCCGGGGGGCCATCCTGGAGATCGAACTGCACCAGGAGCATGGCGGGTGGAATTCCGACGACCTCCAGACCCACAATCTCGGTCGTTTCCGGATCTCGGTCACCGCCGCGACGAACGTCGTGGCCGACCCGCTGACGGTGGCCGTCCGCGAGATCGTGACGAAGGTGCCGGTCGAGCGACGGAGCCCGGCCCAGACCGCGGCCGTGTTCTCCCACTGGCGCACCACCCGTCCGGAGTTCGCCGAGGCCAATGCCCGGATCGAGGCGCTTTGGAAGCAATGGCCCGAGGGTTCGCCGGCGCTGGTGTTCGTGGCTAGGAGTGGGCAGGGGGCCGGCGAGGCGCGCATGGCGACCCGCCTCTTCCGCCGGGGTGACTGGCTCAAGCCGGACCGCGAAGTGGGCCACGCGACCCCGTCCTTCCTGCATCCCCTGGCTCCCGGGTCCGACGATTCCCGACTCACGCTGGCCCGATGGCTCACCGATCGCCGCTCGCCCACGACCGCGCGCGTGGCGGTGAATCGGGTCTGGCAACAGTACTTCGGGGTGGGGCTGGTCGAGACGGTGGAAGACCTCGGGACGCAGTCGCCCCCGCCTTCCCACCGCGAATTGCTCGATTGGTTGGCGGTCGAGTTCATGGAGCCGTCCACCCCGGGGGTTCCGGCGTGGTCCCTACGGCATCTGCACCGGCTCATCACCGGTTCGGCCGTGTATCGTCAGGGCAGCCGTTTTCCGGAGACCCTGCGGGAGCGCGACCCCGACAACCGTCTCCTGGCCCGCGGACCGCGGTTCCGGGTCGAGGGAGAGATCGTCCGCGACATCGCGCTGTCGGTCTCCGGGCTGCTCAATCCGGCGCTCGGGGGACGTGCGGTCTATCCGCCGGCTCCGGAGTTCCTCTTCCAGCCGCCCGCCAGCTACGGCCCGAAGACCTGGATCGAGGAGAAGGGCCCCGACCGGTACCGGCGTTCGTTGTACGCGTTCCGTTTCCGCAGCATCCCGTATCCGGTCCTCCAGGCCTTCGACACTCCCAATGGCGACGCCTCATGCGTGCGTCGACTCCGATCCAACACCCCGCTCCAGGCCCTGACCTCGCTCAACGAGCCCCAGTTCGTGGAGGCCGCGCAGGCGCTGGCGCGGAGGTCAGTGAACGAAGGCGGCAGGACCGACGAGCAGCGCATCGCCTTCGCCTTCCGTCGGGTGCTGAGCCGCTCTCCCCGTCCGGAGGAGTTGACGGTGCTCACCCGCCTCCTGCGCCAGCAGCGGTCCCGGATCGCCGACGGTTGGCTGAGTGCCGCCGAATTGGCCACCGGCCGGTCGGGACCGGTCGAAGACCTTCCTCCCGGGGTCACCCCTGCCACCCTTGCGGCCCATGCCGCCGTGGCCCGGGCCCTCTTGAACCTCGACGAGACCATCACCAAGGAGTGAACCCCATGAACCGAATCCCCGTCCTCCAGCAGGCGCTCGCCCAGCATCGGTCGCACCTCACCCGGCGTTGGTTTTTCAGGGACTGCGGTGTCGGCCTCGGCATGGCCGCCCTGCACTCGCTGCTCGGCGGCACGGTCGCGGCGGCTCCCGGCCGATCCGGGACCGCCACCTCCGGCCCCCTGGCGGCCAAGCCCTCCGCGTTCCCCGCCAAGGCCAAGAGGGTCATCTACCTGTTCCAGGCCGGGGCCCCCAGTCACCTGGAACTCTTCGACCACAAGCCGGAGTTGGCGAAGTGGAGCGGGAAGCTGCCGCCGGCCGAACTGCTCAAGGGATATCGGGCCGCCTTCATCAGCCCGAATTCCAAGCTGCTCGGCCCCAAGTTCCAGTTCGCGCGCCACGGGCGGTCGGGGCAGGAGATCTCCGAGCTCATGCCGCATCTGGCCCGGGTCGCCGACGACATCGCCATCGTGAAGTCGATGCACACCGACGCCTTCAACCACGCCCCGGCGCAGATCTTCATGAACACGGGTTCCCAGCAGTTCGGCCGGCCGAGCCTGGGGGCCTGGACGACCTACGGCCTGGGAAGCGAGAGCAGCGACCTGCCCGCCTACGTGGTGTTCTCGACGGGCAGCAAGGGGACCAGCGGTGGGGCCTCCAACTGGGGGGCGGGTTTCCTGCCGAGCGTCCACAACGGAGTGCTCTTCCGCAGCGGTGGGGATCCGGTGCTGTACCTCTCCAACCCGAAGGGGGTCGACGGCACCGCCCAGCGCCAGACCCTGGACGCCATCCAGGAACTCAACCGACAGCGTCTCGGAAGGGTGGGGGACCCGGAGATCGCCACCCGGATCAATGCGTTCGAGATGGCCTATCGGATGCAGTCGAGCGCGCCCGAGCTCATGGACATCCGCAGCGAGCCCCAGCACATCCTCGATCTCTATGGGGCCACCCCCGGCAGGACCACCTATGCCACGGCCTGCCTCCTGGCGCGCCGGTTGGTGGAGCGCGGCACGCGATTTGTGCAGATCTTCCACGAGGCCTGGGACCAGCATGGCAACCTCGCCGGCGACCTGAAGCGCAACTGCGCCGACACCGACCGGGCCAACGCCGCATTGATCCAGGATCTCAAGGCCCGGGGGTTGCTCGACGACACCCTGGTGATCTGGGGTGGCGAGTTCGGGCGGACGCCGATGGTCCAGGGCGGGGACGACGGCCGCGACCATCATCCCAACTGCTTCTCCATGTGGCTGGCCGGCGGGGGCGTCCGTCCGGGCATCACGCTGGGCGCCTCCGACGACTTCGGCTTCAATGCCGCGGTCGACAAGGTGCATGTCCACGACCTGCACGCCACGATCCTGCACCTGTTGGGCTTCGATCACGAGAAGCTCACCCACCGTTTCCAGGGTCGCGATTTCCGCCTGACCGACGTGTTCGGAGAGGTGGTCCACAAGCTCATCGCCTGAGCCTGTGCCGAGCAAGGTCCGTCGGTCGGTGTGAGGATGCGCCTCGGATCGGGGAGGGCTTCGGAAGGTCCGACCGGGTCCAAACCGCCTCTGGCGTGTCCTCGTCCGTTGATGTAGAGACGATCCAATCCCCATGAAGCCGAACCGGGCGCGCGGCGCCTTCACCCTCATCGAACTGCTCGTGGTCATCGCCATCATCGCCATCCTGGCCGGGATGCTCCTGCCCGCCCTGGCCAAGGCGAAGGTCAAGGCCAACGCCACCCGGTGCGTGAGCAACCAGAAGCAGCAGTACCTGGGCTATGCGATGTACTCCGCCGACAACCAGGACCTCATGCCGGCGCACGGCGACTGGGCCACCGTCGGGGGCGAGATCTGGTCGGGAACCGCCGGAGTGCCGCTGAGGGCCGCACCGGGCAAGGCCAAGGTCGGCATCGTCCATGACAGCAATGCCTGGGAGACCAACCGCCCGCTCAACGCCTACGTCTCCGCGTCCGAGGCCTTCCGCTGTCCTTCCGACAAGGGCGACAGCTACTGGGCCGCCGAATCCAAGAAAGGATGTTATCCGGCCTGGGGCAACAGCTACCTCGTCATGTGGGCCGTGGATTGGTTCGGGGTGAAGCACATCACCGGGAACCTCGTCTCGCCCACCGTCGCGGGCGATTCCAAGCCCATCAAGAACTCCGAGATCGCCCTGGCACCGGCCACCAAGATCATGCAGGGCGACTGGCCGTGGCATGGCAGTCGAGACTCCGGGGACGGGCGGGTGGCCGGGGCCAACCGCGAACGGAGCGTCTGGCACAACAACCGCGGCCAACGGGGCTGGAACATGACCTATGGCGACGGCCACGTCGCCTTGTTCCGCTTCCCGAAGGACTACGACCCGTCGGACATGTCGCAGAAGGTGGACATCAACGGTCCCTGGTGGTGAGCCGTCGCGGCGGGGGTGGGCGGAGGGGGCAAAAAACCAGTTCCCAGCGCCGGTCCGCTTTCCTACTGTCCGGATCCAGCCGGCGGGCAAACGCCGGAGATATCCACCTAGACCTATGCCACTGACCCACACCCGCGACCTGTTCGCGAAGGCCCTGAAGGGCAAGTACGCCCTCGGAGCCTTCAATGTGAACAACATGGAGCTGCTCCAGGCCATCATCGAGGCCTGCGAGGAAGAGAAGGCCCCGGTGATGCTGCAGATCTCGAAGGGCGCGCGCGACTACGCCCACCCGGTGTACCTCAAGGGCCTGATCGACTCCGCGGTCAAGCTGTCCACCATCCCCATCGCGGTCCATCTGGACCACGGCGACAGCTTCGAGCTGTGCAAGCAGTGCATCGACGAGGGCTTCACCAGCGTGATGATCGACGCCTCGCACGATCCGTTCGAGAAGAACGTCGAGATCTGCGCCAAGGTCGTCGAGTACGCCCACAAGCACAACTGCGTGGTCGAGGGTGAGCTGGGCATGCTCGTGGGCGCCCAGCACGATGACGGCGAGGAGGGCGGCAGCTATTCCAAGGGCGGCGCCTACACCCATCCGGAAGAGGCCGTCCAGTTCGTCAAGCAGTCCGGCGTGGACTCGCTGGCCGTCGCCATCGGCAACAGCCACGGCGCCTACAAGTTCAAGGGCGAACAGCACCTCGACCTGGAGCGCCTCAAGGCCATCAAGAAGGCCCTGCTCGACGCCGGCATGGGCGACTACCCGCTGGTGCTGCACGGAGCCTCCTCGGTTCCCAAGGATCTCGCCCAGAAGATCAACAAGTACGGAGGTGATCTCGGCGAGGAGACCGCCGGCGTGTCCGAGGCCGACATCGAGGTGGCCCGCCGCGTGGGTTGCACCAAGGTCAACATCGACACCGACCTGCGCCTTGCCATGACGGCGGCGATCCGCGAGGTGCTCGTCACCAAGCCCAAGGAGTTCGATCCCCGCAAGTACCTCGGGCCCGCCCGGAAGGCCGTGAAGGAACTGGTGCGCCACAAGCTGCGCAACGTCCTCTGCTGCGCCGGTCACGCCTTCGACTGAGAAGCAGCCCCGCAGGCGCAACGGCCCTCCGGATCCGACGATCCGGCGGGCCGTTTTCGTTGCGGGGTGGTCCTTGGCGGCCCCGCCGTTCGGTCACCGCTGCAGCGACTCCAGGAAGGCCACGAGGTCGCTCAGTTGCTGGAGTGTCAGGGTCTCGTTGTAATCGCCCATCCGCGAGAACTTCCCCTGGGTCACCAGGTTCCTCTGGAATCCCGGTTCGATCCGGTGGGAGGGATTGATGATCGAGTTCACCAGCTCCATCCGGCTGGGTTTCCGGGTCTCCATCCCCAGCACGACCGGAACCGCCGGTTGGGCGTGGGGCGCCTCGAACTCCTTCTCGTACCCCTTCACCACGTGGCACCCGTGGCACCAGAGCATGTTGAAGGCCGCCCGTCCGCGATCCGCCTTCCCCTCGGGCAATTGCAGGGTCCAGGTGGAACCGCTGTCGGGGGCGAGCACCGTGGGGCGGGTTCCCGGGAGTCGGATCTGATCGGCCGACCAGACCGGCGAGCCGACCGCGTCCCTCAGCACCAACGACCGTTCTCCGACGCTGATCGCGCGGGCGATGATCACCGATTCGCCGCCCATGGGCACCCGCGACCCTTCGATGGCGAGCGGATCCTTGGGTTGCAGCTGCAACTCCTGACGTTCCATGAACCAACGCGGGCCGAGATGCACCGTCACCTTGTCGGCCCCCGACTGCACGATGGCCCGGACGCCCGGCGACGCGCCGCCCCCCGGCCGGAAGGATTCCGACCGGATGACCCATCCCCGCAGGCTGACCAGCGAGTTGGTGTCGAATTGACGGACGTAGGGTGAGGTCGCCGACCAGCCTCCCGTGCCGGGCCAGCGGAAACGGTCCTGGGCGAGTCCGGTGGCGGATCCGAGCAGCAGACCCGCAAGGCAGGTCAGGGCGAGACGTCGGGCGGGGGCGGAGCGGGTGATCTTCATGATGGAGAAGGGTGGGTTTCTGGGCGCGATCACGCCCGGAACGACGGGTAGTTCCTGGGGATCGCGCGGCCACACGTCGTTTGGCCCTCCCGCCCCACCCCTTGTCCTGCATGTCCGGAAAATCCTTGCCGGTCGGAAAAACCTCCTTCGCCCCGCGGCGGAGTTGCGGCATCGTGCCGGGAGTCATGTCGCTGCAGGAACACCGCCAAGCCATCGATGCGCTGGACGCCGAGATCGTGCGACTGCTCAACGAACGCACGCGTCACGTGCTGGAGATCGGAGCCATCAAGACCCGTCACGGCCAGGAGATCTACGCTCCCCACCGCGAGCGCGCCGTGTTCCAGAAGGTCTTCCGCCACAACCAGGGGCCGATCACCAACGAAGGGCTCCGGGCCATCTACCGCGAGATCATGTCCTGCGCCCTCTCATTGGAACGCAGCCTGACCATCGCCTACCTCGGGCCCGAGGCCACCTTCACCCACCAGGCCGCCCTGCGTCGCTTCGGCGCCTCGCTGGCCTATGCGCCGCAGCGGACCATCGCCGACGTCTTCAACGAGGTGTCGCGTCAGCAGGCCGACTATGGCGTGGTGCCCGTCGAGAACTCCACCGAAGGCGTGGTGACCCACACGTTGGACATGTTCGTGGACAGCGACCTGAAGATCGTCTCGCAGATCGTCCTCAAGATCTCCCACTGCCTGGCCGCCAAGGGACGCCGCGAGGACATCCGCAAACTGTACGTCCACCCACAGACGCTCGCCCAGTGTCGCGGATGGATCCAGCGCAGCCTGCCCCAGGCCGAGGTGGTCGAGACGAGTTCGAACGCCCGCTCGGCGGAACTGGCCGCGAAGGAGAAGCACGCGGCGGCCATCACCGGCGAATTGGCCGGCGAGCGATACAAGGTTCCCATCCTCGAGCGCGACATCCAGGACAACTCGGCCAATGCCACCCGCTTCCTGGTGCTGGGCCGCCAGTGCGGTCCCAGTTCCGGTGCCGACCGCACCAGCCTGATGTTCAGCCTGCGTGACGAGGCCGGGGCGTTGCATCGGGCGTTGGCCCCCTTCCGCCGCTTCCGCATCAACATGACCAAGATCGAATCGCGCCCTTCGAAGCGGAAGGCCTGGGAGTACTTCTTCTTCGCCGACATCGACGGCCATGCCGAGGACGCCAAGGTGGCCAAGGCCATCGAGATGCTCGGGCAGCACTGCAGTTTCGTGAAGATCCTCGGGTCGTATCCGAACGGCGACTAGCGTGGTTGGCCAAAGTCCGTCCTTTTGTCGGGCACCCGTTTCGTGGCAATTCGACGGGGTGGAAACACTGCCCAATGGTCTGCCCGTCGCCGGACAGCGACTGCGCCTGGAGATCACCGACCTCGCCTTCGGTGGGGAGGGTGTGGGACGGGTGGGCGAATTCGTGGTGTTCATCCCGTTCACCGCACCGGGAGATGTCGTCGAGGCCAAGCTCACCGAGGTGAAGAAGAGCTTCGGTCGCGCGGAGTTGGTGAAGATCATCTCCGGCTCCACCGAGCGGGTGACCCCGAAGTGCACCTACTTCGGCGAATGCGGGGGCTGCCAATACCAGCACCTCGACTACGCGGCCCAGCTCCGCTGGAAGCACCGCCAGATCAGCGAGCTCTTCCGGCGCGTCGGCGGGTTCGATCCATCGGTGGTCCAGCCGGTGATCCCGTGCCCGAACCCGTACCACTACCGCAACCGCATCCTCGTCCGCAGCCAGTGGAACAAGCCTGCCCAGAAGCTGAACCTGGGTTTCATGCGCACCGACTGCGGTCTGGTGTGCGACATCGAATCCTGCGCCATCGCGGAACCGGCGCTCAATGAGGCCATCACGCAGTGGCGGCGAAACCCGCCGCCAAAAGGGGGCATCAAGACGGTGCTCCGGATGGAGGCGCCCGGATGGGAGGTGCCGGAACACTCCTTCTTCCAGAACAACTTCCTTCTGCTGCCCGAGCTGGTGCGGGTGGTGAAGGAGCGCCTTCGCAGCCATGGGGCCCGCCATCTGGTCGACGCCTACTGCGGGGTGGGCTTCTTCAGCCTCGAAGTGGCCGATGCGGTGGAGGATTTCGTCGGCGTGGAACTCGATGCCCCCGCCATCAAGGCCGCGCGTCGCAACCAGGAATCCCGCGGCATCCGCAACGGCTCGTACGTGGCCGGCGACACCGACCAGGTGCTCCCGAGCCTCTTGGCCAAATGGAATCCCGCCCACACGGCCGTGCTGCTCGACCCGCCCCGCGTCGGCTGTCGTCCTCCCAGCCTCGAGGTGCTGCGCAAGACCGGGCCCGGTCAGATCCTCTACGTCTCCTGCCATCCGGCCACGCTCGCGCGCGACCTCAAGATCCTCTGTGCCGACGGGCGCTATCGGTTGGAGACGGTCCTGCCACTCGACATGTTCCCCCAGACCCAGCATGTGGAATGCGTGGCCGATCTCCGTCTGGCGGGTCCGCTTCCGGCGGAAAGCATCCTGTCCCCGGTCCCCGCGATCGGCTAGAGCTTGCGCCGATGAGTTCCAACACGGTCGACGACTTCCTGGACCGCGTACGTCGGAGCGCCCAGGACGGCACCCTGGTCCGGCTGAACCTCGGCGCGTCGATCCAACCCGACGGCATCCGCAACGTGTTCATCCGGCCGGTCCGCCTGAAGGACGCCCCGGTGCTGTCGTTCGTCTACCGTCACCCGACGCGGGATGTGACCAAGAATTTCCCGTACGACGAGGCGATCGACCTGCTGCGCGACCTGCTGGGGCAGCAGTTCCTCAACGGATTCCTCTCGACCACCACCGGCACCGCCCAGCTCACCTTCCGCAAAGGGCGGCCCACCCGGATGCTGCTGGGCAAGCCCGAGGTGACCGAGGTGCCCGACCTGGCCCACGACCGTGCCAAGGCGCGACCGGTGCCGGTGCAAACCACGTGGCTCCGTGAATTGGGCGTCACCGCGGCCGACGGCTCCGTGAAGGCGGGCATGGAGGCCAAGTTCCGGCAGATCAACCGCTTTGTCGAAGTGCTGCAGCCGTTGCTCGTCGCGGCCCAACTCGATCCGGCGGCGCCGTTGCGTCTGGTGGACATGGGGTGCGGCAAGGCCTACCTGACCTTCGCGGCCTTCGAGCACCTCTCCAAAACCCGGGCCGGAGAAGTCACGGCCATCGGCGTCGAGGTGCGCCCGGGTCTGGTCGAGCAGGGGCGGTCCGTGGCCGGCCGTTGCGGATTCACCCGGTTGAAGTTCGAGGCCGGCGACATCGCCTCCAGCCGTCTGGAGGAGGCCTCGGTGGTGATGGCCCTCCACGCCTGCGACACCGCCACCGACGAGGCGTTGGCCAAGGGGGTCCAGTCCGGAGCCCCGCTGATCCTGGTTTCGCCGTGCTGCCATCAGGAGGTGCGGCCGCAGCTCGCGGTGCCGGAACCTCTGGCCGGTTCCCTGCGACACGGGATCTTCCGTGAGCGGCACGCCGAGTTCGCCACCGATGCGTTGCGCGCCCTGCTGCTGGAATGGGCCGGGTATGACACCCGCGTCTTCGAGTTCATCTCCACCGAACACACCGGCAAGAACCTGATGATCGCGGCCATCCGTCGGAAAACCCCGGCCGACACCGGGGCCCGTGCCCGTGCCGTCGTCGAATTCGCCCGATTCCACGGCATCGTCCGGCAGCGCCTGGCCGAGCGTCTGGGATTCGACCTGGTCGGCGGGGTCGTCGCGGGGCCGGTCGAATCCCCGTCGGCATCATGACCTGGGACGAGGTGGATTGGGCGGCGCTGGACCGTTTGCGGGCCTTGTTCCTGCGTTCCGAGCCGGTTCGTGAACCGTATTGGCGCAACCTGTCGGACCTCGCCAGCTACGACTTCACCTACGCCCAGCGGATCGCCTGGAAATGGGGGGCGGCCCTGTCGGAGTTGCAGCGCCTCGGTTGGACGCCACCCACGGGGCCGTTGTTGGACTGGGGTTGCGGCAGCGGGGTGGCCTCGCGGTGTGTCCTCGATGCGTTCGGTCCTTCGACCTTCTCCGCCGTGCGCCTGCATGACCGGTCTCCATTGGCCATGCAATTCGCCGCCCGACGGGCCCGCGAGCGGTTCACGGACCTCCCGGCGGGGCCGGATGCCACCGGGGTGGAGCCCTGCACGACCCTGGTCATCAGCCATGTGCTCAACGAGTTGCACCGCGACGACCTGCCTCGCCTCATGGAGGCGGTGCGTGCCGCCCAGTGTGTCTTGTGGCTCGAGCCGGGAACCCACGCTTGCAGCCGCGGCCTGATCTCGCTGCGGGAGGAGTTGCGGCAGGAGTTCCACATCGTCGCCCCGTGTCCCCACCGCGAGGCCTGTGGACTCCAGACCGCCGGTCGCGAATCCGACTGGTGCCATTTCTTCGCCAAAGCCCCGACCGAGGCTTTCACCGACGGAGAATGGGTCCAGTTCGGGCGTCGTGCCGGAGTGGATCTGCGGAGCCTGCCCTACAGCTGGCTCGTCCTCGACCGGCGGCCCGTGGAACCGTGGGATCCCTCGCGGGCCCGGGTCGTCGGTCTGCCCCAATCCTTCAAGCCCTACACCCGGCTCGACGCCTGCCATGCCGGCGGGGCGGGGGCCCCCGGGATGGTGGAACGACTCGAGATCCCCAAGCGCTCCGATCCGGAGACGTACCGGCGGCTCAAGGAGTCACCGCCTCCGCCCGAGGTGTCCATTCCGGGTAGCTCCCGACCCTAATTCCACCAAGACCCGGGTGGCGCAAATCCGCCGCGACTGGTATGGGTCTCCGTCAAGACCGTTGCCCACCATGCAAACCGACCCAGCACCCGTCTCCCGGAACCCGCATCCCTGGCAGTTCTTCCGCGCCGGCGGGTTCGATCAGGTCAAGCTCCAGACCGGGGCCGACTTGATGAACCTGGACCAGTTGGACCAGAAGCTCTGGGTGGCCCTGGCCTGCCCGACCACGGGCATCGAGTTCGATCCCAAGACCGCGGCCCTGATCGACTCCGACGGTGACGGGCGCATCCGCGCGCAGGAACTCATCGCGGCCCTCCGCTGGGCCGGTTCGATGCTCAAGGATGCCGACGCTCTCGTGAAGGGGCGCGACGGGGTGGCGCTCGCGGCGATCAACGATCAGGTCCCCGAGGGACGGCAGATCCTCGGGTCGGCCCGGGTCATCCTGCGCCAGTTGGGAAAGGCCGAGGCCGGGGTCATCACGGTCGACGATGCCGCCGCCGCGTCCAAGAGCTTCGCCAACACCGTCTTCAACGGCGACGGCGTCATCATCCCGGAATCCGCCGACGATGCCGCGGTCCAACAGGTCCTCCGCGAGGCGATCGCGGCGGTCGGATCGGTGATGGACCGCAGTGGCAAGCCGGGCATCGACGCGGTGAAGGCCGAAGAGTTCTTCGGTGAATTGGCCCGGTTCGACGCCTGGGTGAGCACCTCGGAAGCCGATTCGGCCAAGATCCTCCCGGCCGGGCCCGCGACGGCTGCGGCCGCGGCTGCGATGCTGGCGGTGAAGGCCAAGGTCGACGACTACTTCGGCCGCTGCCGCCTGGCCGCCTTCGAGACCCGCCTCTCGCCGCTGCTCAACCGCACCGAAGACGACTACAAGGCGCTCCTGGCCAAGGACCTGAGCCTCTCGGCACAGGAGGTCTCCGGGTTTCCCGTGTCCCGGATCGTTCCGGGTCAACCGTTGTCGCTGGTCTCCGGTCTCAACCCCGCCCACGCCCAGGCCATCGCGGCCTTCCGCTCGGTGACGGTGGAGCCGCTGCTGGGCGCGCGCGAGGTGCTCACCGAAGAGGATTGGGCCGCCGTCCAAGCGCGGTTGGCTCCGTACGAGGCCTGGAGGACCGCCAAGGCCGGGGCGCGCGTCGAATCGCTCGGCATCACCCGGGTGCGGGAAGTTATGCGGGGCGATGCCCGGGCGGCGATCACGGGTCTCATCGCCCGCGACAAGGAATTGGAGATGGAGGCCTCCGGCGTCGCCTCGGTCGAGAAGCTCGTGCGCTTCCATCGGGACCTGATCGTGCTGGCCAACAATTTCGTGAATTTCCGCGACCTCTACGACGGGGGATCGCCGGCGATCTTCCAGGCGGGCACCCTCTATCTCGACCAGCGGTCCTGCGATCTCTGCATCACCGTGGTCGATCCCGCCAAGCATGCGATGATGGCCAGCCTGGCCGGAGCCTATCTGGCCTATGTGGACTGCCTCCGGAAGGCGACCGGGCAGAAGATGACCGTGGTGGCCGTATTCTCCCAGGGCGACGACGAGAACCTGATGGTAGGGCGCAACGGCGTCTTCTACGACCGCAAGGGGCTCGATTACGACGCCACCATCACCAAGATCGTGGCCAACCCCATCAGCCTGCGGCAGGCCTTCTGGCAGCCCTACAAGCGTTTCGTCCGCTGGGTGGAAGAGCAGATCGCCAAGCGGGCGGCCGAGGCCGATGCGGCCGCCAGCCAGAAACTCGCGGCCGCGGCCACGGCGGTGGCGACCAAGTCGGTGGCTCCGGCGGCGGCCCCCGCCCCGCAGAAGGTCGATGTGGGCACGGTGGCTGCACTTGGCGTGGCCTTCGGAGCCATTGGTGGCTTCTTCACCGCGGTGGCCACCCTGGGCAAAGACCTGTGGGCCCAGGGAGCCTTCGCCATGGTCGGGGCCATCGTCGGCGTGATGGCCTTGATCTCGGGACCGTCGCTGGTGATGACCTACATCAAGCTGCGCAAGCGCAACCTGGGGCCGATCCTGGATGCCAATGGCTGGGCCGTGAACGCCAAGGCCCGGATCAACGTGCCCTTCGGCACCCGCCTGACGGCCATTGCGGAATTGCCTCCCGGATCGAGCCGCGACCTGGTCGATCCGTTCGAGGAGACCCGACGGCCTTGGAAGCTGTACGGCGCGTTGGTTGTCGCGGGCTTGCTCGGCTTGCAATGGAGGGCCGACAAGCTGGAGGAATATCTCCCCGACGTGTTGAAGCACCGCTATCACTTCCCAAAGAAGGACGCCGGAGCCAAAGCCGACCCGGCAAAGCCCGATACCAATTCGGCGCTCAAGGCGGCCTCCGCGCCTTGAGTCCCTCTGCGGATAACGTCGGGGCTTCCGTGAAGTCCGTCCCAAAATGAAAACTCCGACCCGTGGGTGACACGGAGTCGGCGTTTTTATTGTCAAGATTTTGGGCTGAAACCGCCCGGGACCTCAGTACACGCCCTCGACGATGGTCTTCTCCATCGCGCCGAACGGACGGACATCACCCACGCCATCCCAGGCGTAGGGCGGGCGGGGGGCGCGGCGGATGGCCTCATCGCGCTCAAGGAAGCGGGGCATGAAGAACTCGCGGGTCAGCGTGGTCAGTTCCACGCGGCCGAACTCGCCGTAGTTCACGAGTTCCTGGGTGGCGTTGGGTTTGACCACGCGCAGGACCGCCCGGGGCTGCGGCGAGTAGTAGGTCACGCTGAAGTTGTCCTCGGGCTGCAGCGGCACGCTGGCGGCGAGGCCCATCAGGGTGTTGCCGTAGGTGGGGTAGAATCCGATGCGTCCCTCGAGCAATTCCTCGACGATGAAGCGCACCTCCTGGGGCTTCATCGAGGTGCCGCCGCAGAAGACGCCGCGGATGCCCGCCTCCCAGAGGTTGACCTGCTCGGCCAGGGCCTCCAGCAGCTTCGGCGTCGTGAACAGGCCGCTGACCTTGCGGTGCTTGAGGATCGTCGCGGCCTGGTCGACCACGTGGGCCATGTACTGCTTGGCCACATCGTACTGCTTGTTCGACAGGAGCTTCTTCACGAAGCGCGGGTCGAGATCGATGAAGTAGCAGGAGCTGCCGCGGACATTGGCCAGATGCTCGATGGCCAGGCGCAGGCGGCGAGGACCGGTGGGACCCATCATCAACCAGGCACCACCCCGCGGGAAGTGGGCGTCGTCGATCTTGTCGCTGAACTCGGAGTAATCGACCTTGTAGTCGTTCCACCCGATGCGCTGCTTGGGCATGCCGGTGGTGCCGCCCGTCTCGAAGATGTTGAAGGGCTTGCCCTTGAACTCGGCCGGCACCCACACCTCGGGCTGCAGGTCGCGCAGCGACTCGTCCTGGAAGTGCGGGAACTTGAGCATGTCCTCGAAGCTGCGGATCTCCTTGCGGGGGTCCCAGTTCTTGCGGGCCCAATCCAGCCAGAACGGGCAACCCGTGGCGGGATTGAAATGCCACTCGATGATCTCCAGCAGGTGCTGGTCGAGTTGGCTCTTGGCGGCGGCGACGGCTTCCGGAGCGACGGTGGGGATGGGCATAAGGTTCCTCGGTTGCGTTGAGAATAGTACGCATCCGTACTTTTTAAACCCGGAAAGTGATGGGTGGGAGCGGGTCGGTTCGGGTGGCTCGGCGTTGAGGCTCGTTTCCCGCGTTGCATTCGTTCATGCGCGCTGTCGAGACTCCGGTCCTTTCTCATGTCCCTGTCCACCTCGCTTCCGGCCCGGATCCCGCTGATCGTCGCCCCGGTGACTCCCTTCAACCCAGGGGGAGACGTCGACCTGGGGACGGTCGAAACCCTGGCCCAATGGCTGGTCGGTCAGGGTGTCGACGGTGTCTTCGTCAACGGAACGACCGGTGAGAGCCACTCGCTCACCGCCATCGAGCGCATGCAGTTGGCCGAGCGTTGGGTGGAGGTCCTGCGCGGAACCCCCCTCCGCTGCATCATCCATGTGGGATCGAATTGTCTCCGGGAGGGCCGGGAACTGGCCGCGCACGCGCAGCGGATCGGGGCCACCGGCATCGCCGCGCTGGCACCGAGCTATTTCAAGCCCGCCGACGTCGGGACCTGGGTCGAGTGCGCCGCATTCGTGGCCGCTGGCGCTCCCGGGCTGCCCTTCCATGCCTACGACCTTCCGGCCATGACGGGCATCCACCTGCCGTCGGACCGGTTCCTCACCGAGGCGACCCGCAGGATCCCCACGGTGGCGGGACTGAAGTTCAGCAACCCGGATCTGACGCTGTTGCAACGGTGCGTGGCGGCGTTGGGACCGGGTCAGGAACTGCTGTATGGCTGTGATGACCAGTTGTTGCCCGCCGTCGCCCTCGGAGCCACCGGAGCGGTGGGCTCGACCTACCATCTGGCGGTCCCCCTGTTTCGGGCCATGCAGAGGGCCGCGTCGGACGCGGACTGGCCGCGGGCCCGTCGGTTGCAGGGCCAGGCGCTCCGCATGGTCGAGATCCTCGCCCTCCACGGCTACCTGGGATCGCTGAAGGCCGTCATGAACCACCTGGGCGTCCCGGTGGGTTCGGTGCGTCTGCCCTTGAGATCGCCGGATGCCGCCGAGATCCGGAGCCTGATCGGCCGATGGGAAGCCTGGGCTTCCGAGTGCGAAATCATCGGTGCAAAGTCTTGATTCCTGAACGGGCTCGGTCAGGGTTGCTCGCAGGTCGGCAAGATCGGGGTGAACCACCGGAGGCTTCCCAAGCAATTCGCGGTTGACTTCCCGAGGTCGGTTCCCCACTTTCCATCCAACAACAATTCAACCTCTCACACGAGTTACCATGAAAATGATCGGGTTCTCTCCCCGCTTTGCCGGCCTCCTCGCGGTTTCCGCGATGTTGGCGGGTTCCTCCCTTTATGCCGCCGAGACCGGCAAGGCTGAACTCACCGGTGTGAAGGGCAGCGTCAAGGTCGACGGCCAGTCGGCCTTCGTTGGCGACGTCGTGAAGCCCGGCCAGAAGATCGAAACCGGTGCCGGTGCTCAGGCCAACCTGTATTTGGCCGACAACGGTCCTACCGTGGTCGTCCTCCCCGACTCCTCGATTTCCTTCGACGAATTGTCCGTCGACAAGTCCGGTGCCGAACCGGTGGTCACCACCAAGATCAACCTCAAGGTCGGTACCGTGGCGGGCTACGTGAAGAAGTCCTCTTCCCAGTCCTCCTACATCGTCAAGGGTCCGTCCGTGACCGCTGTGATCCGTACCTCCGAGTACCAGATCACCGACAACGGCACCGTGGCGGTCTGGTCCGGATGCGTGACGGTCTCCTACCGGGGTGTCTCGTACGAGGTCTGCGGTGGCCAGATGTTCGACCCGGCCGCCGCCTCCGTGGTGGCCAACACGATGGTGTTGCCCGCCGGAATGCCCTCGGCCATCCAGCAGTCGGCCAACGTCAAGGTTCCCGCCATCGTGCCGACCCGGCCCCAGCCGGTCGCTTCGCCGGTCACGACCGGTGGTTCCAATGGCGGCGGCAACTGAGTCGCCCGTCAGGCGATTCTTCACCCAATGCTTCAAAACCCGGGGTTCACCCCGGGTTTTTTATTTTGTGCGCCCGGCAGGGCGCACTCTCCAACGGGTTAAAGTCCCGAGCAGGCCCGACAAGGGGAACTGCACAGCTGCACGAAAGGGTGTCCGCCGTGAGGCGGGATCTGAAGGAAGTCGTGGGCAAAGCACTGGATCGACGAACAGGAAGCGGATACGAGGCGGACGTGGGGGACAAGGAAGCAAGCATCTTCAAAGTCCAAAGCTCGTACGGAACCCACTGGCGAAGATCCGACGGTCATCAGTGCGGAGGAGGGTGCGCATTAGCCGGGGAGATCTCTGGCGTTGCGATCAAGCTGGCGCTGCCGAGAGGTTGCGACGATGACGGCAGAGAAGTCAGCGGAGGCCATAGTAGCCGGGGCAATCCGCCGAAGGGCTGAACCGATTGGAGGAGGCGAGTAGAGGTCTCTGGAAGCGTTTGGGCAGAAGCCTCGAAAGAGGGCCTTGTTGAACGAATTGAGCCGGAAGCTTGAACGATGAACCGGGTGCCTATAGACGATCGGGGATCCTGCATAAAGCGGAGTCCAACCGAACCGCCGGATACGGAACCGTACGTCCGGTGGTGTGGGAGGACGGCGGGGATGGAAACATCCCCGCCTCCTACCCGATTGCACCCCCGATTCGCACCCCGCCCGTTGGAGAGCCTGTCCCTGGTGAGGTGATTGGGGTGAAACTGCGCATACGGGGTTGAAACTCGGCGGTCTCCCGACACAATAGACTCATGCTTCCCAGTCGTGCGGAGTCGTATTCGATCCGGGGAATCCTGGCGCTGATCACGGCGTCCGCCCTCTCCGTATCGGCGGCAGACCTGACCTTCAATCGGGATATCCGGCCGATCCTGTCGGACAACTGCTTCTCCTGCCACGGATTCGACGCCAAGAAACGGAAGGCCGGACTCCGTCTGGATACCGCCGAAGGAGCCTTCACCCCCAACAAGGAGGGCCGGGTGGCCATCCGGCCGGGTGACCTGAAGTCCAGCGAGTTGTGGAAGCGTCTGGAGACGCAGGATCCCGACTCGGTGATGCCTCCGCCGGAATCCCACAAGACGCTCACTGCCTTGCAAAAGGGACTGCTCCGCCAATGGATCGAGCAGGGGGCTCCCTATCAGAAGCACTGGGCCTTCGAGTTGCCACGAAATGTCCGCCCGCCGGAACCGCCCGAGGGCGCGATCCATCCGATCGACGCCTTCCTGGCGGAACGCTGGCGCAAGGAGGGGGTGAAACCCGGCTCCGAGGCCGATCGCGCGACCTTGTTGCGCCGCCTGAGTCTGGATCTCCGGGGGTTGCCTCCGACGCCGGCCGAGGTGGATGCCTTCCTGGGCGACACGCGTCCCGGGGCCTACGAGCGGTGGGTCGATCGCCTGATGGACACGCCGCAGTACGGCGAGCAGATGGGGCGGCATTGGCTCGACGTCGCTCGGTATGCCGATACGCATGGGCTGCACCTCGACAACGAGCGTCAGATCTGGCCCTACCGCGACTGGGTCGTCCAGGCCTTCAACCGGAACCTGCCGTTCGACCAGTTCACCATCGAGCAGTTGGCCGGCGATCTCCTGCCCAACCCCTCGCAGGACCAGTTGGTGGCCACCGGCTTCAACCGCAACAACGTCACCACCGGTGAGGGCGGGGCCATCGATGCCGAGTTCATCTTCCGCTATGCCGTCGAACGGACCGCCACCACCGCGCAGGCCTGGATGGGACTGACGGCCGGATGCGCCGTCTGCCATGACCACAAGTTCGATCCCATCTCCCAGAAGGAGTTCTACTCGCTCTACGCCTTCTTCCACAGCGCCGCCGACCCGGCCATGGACGGCAATTCGCTGCGCACGCCCCCCGTCGTGCCGGTGAAGTCCGAGAAGGACGCCCAGAAGCTCGCCGAGTTCGAGAGGCGCATCCGGGAGGCCGAACAGGCGGTCGAGACCCGGGTCCGCGGCGTCGCCTACACCGATCCGGCCACGCTCCAACCGCCGCCTGAGGCCCGCGACGTCGAGACGATCTGGCTGGAGGACGGCACCCCGGCCGGCGCCCGCGTCCAGGGATCGCCCGTCTGGGTGAAATCCCCGGAAGGCCCCGTGAAATCCGGCCAGTCCTCGCTCCAGCAGCGGGGCGACGGATTGATCCAGACGGTCTACGAGGGCCTGTCCCTCGAGGTGCCGACCTCGGCCAAGGTCTTCACCTGGGTCCGCCTCGATCCCGCCTCGCTGCCCAAGCTGGTGATGCTCCAGTTCTTCCAGGGCGACTGGGAACACCGCGTGGTCTGGGGCGATGTGGACGCCACCGATTGGGGAGCCAAGGGCAAGCCGAGCCGCCGGCACGCCGGTCCGCTCCCGGCGGCGGGTGACTGGGTGCGACTGGAGTTCGACACCGAGGCGCTGGGCCTGAAGCCCGGACAACCGGTCACCGGCATCGCCTACACCCAGCACGGCGGCCGGGTCCACTGGGACCGCGCCGGCATCACCGGCCGCATCGACCCCGCTCGGGATCCCCGGAGTTCCTTCTCGGTCTGGCTCGCGCAGAACCAGGGCAAGGAGCCCAAGGAGGTTCCGGAGGCCCTGCGGAAGATCCTCAAGGACGTGTCGGCCGATCAGCGGACGACCGAGCAGACGCGCCTGCTGAAAGAACACTACCTGGCCAAGGTCTGCGCGGAGACCCGCCCGGTCCTCGATCCGCTGAACGCCACCGTCGCCGACCTGCGCCAGCAGCGCGATGGGTTCCAGCAGCAGATCCCGCAGACCTTCATCTGGCGCGACATGGACAAGCCCCGTGACAGCTTCGTGATGGTGCGCGGCCAGTACGACGCCCCGGGCGAGAAGGTCACCCGAGCCGTCCCGGCCGCCTTCCCGGCCCTCAAGCCCTCCGGGCCCGTCCCCAACCGTCTCGACCTCGCCCGGTGGCTGGTGTCTCCGGAACATCCGCTGACGGCCCGGGTGACGGTGAACCGCCTGTGGCAGCAGTTCTTCGGGATGGGTCTGGTGAAGACCTCCGACGATTTCGGTTCCCAAGGCGAGCCGCCCAGCCATCCGGAGTTGCTCGATTGGCTCGCTGTGACCTTCCAGGAATCCGGTTGGGACGTGAAGGCCCTGGTCCGGATGCTGGTGACCTCGGCGGCCTATCGGCAGTCGGCGTCCGTCCCTCCGGCCCTGTTGCAGCGCGATCCCGAGAACCGGTGGCTGGCCCGCGGGCCGCGCTTCCGTCTCGATGCCGAACAGTTGCGCGACAATGCCCTGTTCGTCTCGGGTCTCCTGGACGCCACGCTCGGTGGCAAGGGCGTCCGCCCGTACCAGCCGCCGAACATCTGGGAGCCGGTGGGCTACAGCGGCTCCAACACGCGCAACTACCGGCAGGAATCCGGGTCGGCCCTGTACCGGCGCAGCCTCTACGTCTTCTTCAAGCGCACGGCCCCTCCGCCGTTCATGGCCACCTTCGATGCGCCGAACCGCGAGCAGTTCTGTTCCCGCCGTGAGCGCAGCAACACACCGTTGCAGGCGCTGCAACTCCTCAACGACGTGCAGCACTTCGAGGCCGCCCGCGGGCTGGCCCGCCGCATGATGACCGAGGGGGGGGCGCGGCCAGAGGATCGCATCGGCTTCGCCTTCAAGACCCTCCTGTCCCGTCCGCCCACCGCGCCTGAACTCGAGGTCGTCCGGTCCACCCTGGAGCGTTTCCGCCAACGCTATCAGGCCGATCCGGAATCGGCCCGCAAGGCCGTCCGCGTCGGCGAGTCGGTGCCGCCCGCGGGACTGCCCGAGACCGAACTGGCCGCCTACACCCTCACGGCCAACATGCTCCTCAACCTCGACGAAACCGTGACCCGCAACTGACCATGAATCCTCTGTTCGAATTCCACCGGAACCAGACCCGGCGTCAGTTCTTCGGCGACACGGGCATCCGTCTCGGCGGCCTCGCCCTGGCCGCGCTGGGTGCGGGCAAACTGAATGCGGCCGGACCGGCGGTGGCCCGGGTGCATCCGCCGTTGCCGGGATTCCCTCACTTCGCGCCGAAGGCCAAGCGCCTGATCTACCTGCACATGAACGGCGCCCCCTCCCAGCTCGACCTCTGGGACCACAAGCCGAAGCTGCAGGAGTATTTCGACAAGGACCTGCCCGACTCGGTCCGCAACGGCCAGCGCATCACCACCATGACCTCGGGGCAGGCGCGGTTCCCGGTGGCCCCCACGATGTTCAAGTTCCACCAGGCCGGCCAGAGCGGGCGCTGGATCAGCGAGCTGCTGCCCCACACGGCCCGGGTGGTGGACGAACTGGCGGTCATCAAGTCGGTCCAGACCAACGCCATCAACCACGACCCGGCCTGCACGTTCGTGATGACCGGCAGCGAGGTGCCGGGCAAGGCGAGCCTGGGTTCCTGGTTGGCCTACGGCCTGGGCAGCGAGAACAACGAATTGCCGGCCTTCGTGGTGCTGACGCCCAACTGGTCGTCCAAGGCCGATGCGCAGGCCCTCTTCACCCGCATGTGGAGCAGCGGATTCCTTCCGACCCGCTACACCGGCGTGGCCCTGCGGTCCATCGGTGATCCCGTGCTCTACATCGACAACCCGCCGGGCGTGAGTCGCGAGGACCGACGTGGGATGCTCGATGCCCTCAACCGGCTCAATGCGCGGACCCACGAGCGCTGGGGCGATCCCGAGACGCTGACCCGCATCGCCCAGTACGAGATGGCCTTCCGCATGCAGAGCAGCGTGCCCGATCTGGTGGATTTCTCCGGCGAGTCGAAGGCCACCATCGACCTGTACGGCGACGACGTGAAGAAGCCGGGCACCTTCGCGGCCAGCACCCTCCTGGCCCGGCGTCTGGTGGAGCGGGGCGTGCGCTGCGTGCAGATCCTGCACCGGGGCTGGGACCAGCACGGCAACCTGCCGTCTGAAATCCGCGCCCAGTGCAAGGACATCGACCAGGCTTCGGCGGCGCTCATCCACGACCTCAAGGCCCGGGGCCTGCTCGAGGACACCCTGGTCATCTGGGGGGGCGAGTTCGGGCGCACCGTCTACTCGCAGGGACGCCTCACCCGCACCGATTACGGTCGCGATCATCATCCGCGCAATTTCTGCATGTGGATGGCCGGCGGCGGCATCAAGGGCGGGATCTCCTACGGCGAGACCGACGACTTCAGCTACAATGTCGTGGAGAACCCGGTGCACATCAACGACCTGAACGCCACGATCCTCCAGTGCATGGGTGTGGATCACCGGCGCTTCACCTTCAAGAGCCAGGGGCTCGACCAGCGCCTGACCGGTGTCGAGGAGTCGCACCCGATCCAGGCCCTGTTGGCCTGAGCAGGCGGCCGCCCGCTGGGCTCAATGCCAGCGGGGTTCCCGGCCCAGCAGGTGGCGCACGAAGAAATCCATGCGTCGCCGGCTCGCGTAGGGGGTCTCGGCGGCGCCGTGGTTGGTCGAGGGCATGACCAGCAGTTCGAAGTCCTTGTCCGCGCGCACCAGCGCGGCGCTGACCTGCATCGTGCTGGCCGGGTCCACGTTGGTGTCGACCTCACCGACCACCAGCAGCAGCTTGCCGGTCAGTTTGTGCGCGTCCTCGACGTTGGAGCACCGGCGATAGGCCTCGTCCACCGGCCAGCCGAGCCATTGTTCGTTCCACCAGACCTTGTCCATCCGGTTGTCGTGGCATCCGCAATCGGCGACGGCCACCTGGTAGAACTCCCCGTGGTCCAGCAGCCCGCGCAGCGCGTTCTGCCCCCCGGCGCTGCCGCCATAGAGCCCGACGCGCCCGGGATCCATCCACGGCCGCGATTGCGCCGCGGCCCGGATCCAGAGTTTGCGGTCCGGGAATCCGGCATCGGCGAGGTTCTTCCAGGCGACGTCATGGAAGGCCTTGGAACGCTGGCTGGTCCCCATGCCGTCGATCTGCACCACCACGAAGCCCAACTCGGCCAAGGCGTGTTGCCGGGTCAAGCGACCGAACTCCTTGGGCACGAAGGCCCCTTGAGGTCCGGCGTAGATCTCCTCGATCACCGGGTAGCGGACCTTCGGATCGAGGTTTGAAGGTCGGATGACGATGCCGTGGATGTCGGTGGTCCCGTCCCGCCCCTTGGCGGAGAATCGTTCCGGGATGGACCAACCGGCCGCGACGAGCCGCGAGATGTCGGCCCGCTCCAGCTCGAGCACCGGGTGCCCATCGACCGCGCTGCGCAGCTCGGTCACCGGCGCCTGGTCCACCCGCGACCAGGTGTCGATGAACCAGCGTCGGTCGGGCGAGAACTGGACCTTGTGGGTGCCGTCGCCCTCGGTCAGGACCGTCAACCCGGTGCCGTCGAAGTTCACCCGGGCCAGGTGCAGGTAGTAGGGATCCTGTCCCGGTCGGATGCCTCCGGCGAAGAACCAGATCTGCTGACGCTCGTCATCGACGTGCTCCACGGAGCGCACCACCCAGTCTCCTTGGGTGATGGGGTTTTTCACGCGGCCGGTGGCGATGTCGATCCGCCAGAGATGGCACCATCCACTGCGCTCCGACATCCACAGCAATTCGCCGCGCTCGTGGAGCCAGTGCCGCCAGGTCTTGGCCGTCCAGTCGACCATGGTCTTGGGGGCCTCCTCGACCACCTTGCGGACGGACCCCGTGCGGCTGACGGCGAGGATCCGGTACACCTGGTGGCCCCGCTGGTTGTAGTCGACGTAGCATTCCCGCCCGTCCGGGGACCACTGGACGTCCAGCGCCCCGCTCTCCGTGAAGGGGTTGGGATACAGCGCCTCGTCCACGTCGTGTTGGCGAAGTCCGTCGACGGCGAAGACCCGGAGCCGCGGGTGGGGCAGGGGATCCCCCGGCTTGAAGTAGTCGTGCGAATGCAGCTTGGGCTGGAGTTGATCCTTGGGGGCGGCCTCGATCCAGGACACGCGGCGCGGCGGAACCTCGCGGACCCGTCGTGCCACGAGGTGGGTGGAGTCGGGCGACCACCGCACCTCGGGGTGGTAGGCGTCGCCGGCGATGCCATCCCGACTCAACCGCACCGGCTCTCCGCCCGCCTTGGATCGCAGGAACAGGTTGTGCTCGCGGATCTCGACCGACCAACGACCGTCGGGCGAATCGTGGGGCCCGGGCCGGGTTTCGGGGCCTTCGGGTGCCGCCGCGGGCTCCTTCGATCCTCCGGCCGGCGGCACGAACTCCGCGCGCGCCTCGCCCTCTTGGGCGGTGAAGACCCCCAGGACGGTCCCGTTGCGGTCGGTTCCCAGCCACACGTGCCCGGCGAAGGTGTGCTGGTGCCGTTCGGCTCCCGGGCGCAGTCGGCCGTAGGGTCGCCGGGTTCCCTGGTCGTCCAGCCAATAGAGTTCCACATCCTCGGAGGTCCGGTTCACCAGGACGATCTCGGTCTCCTCGCCCGTGGTGCGGGAGCGCTTGGGGATGCGCTGTGACGGACTGGGAGTGAGGCGGGTCTCCGGACCCGGGTCCGGCTCCAACGACAGTTCCGGGATCACGGTCCTCCATCGTTTTCCCGCATGACGGAACCTCAGGATCCGCCGCCCGCCCTCCAGTTCCACCGTCAAGGCATCGAGCTTCAAGGATTTGGTCGACACGGCGCTTCCCGAGGCCGCGGTGAGTCTCATGGCCAGCACCACCGGATCGAAGAGCGGCTCGCGGGAGCCCTGTTCCGGGTCCACGAACAGGTATTCCTGCCGATCCGGCCCCGTCGCCACCCGGTACCAGAACCGTCCTCCGCCCCCGGCGATCCACTGCGGTTGGACAGTCGCCCGGAACACCGTGTTCTCGGTCCGCTGGGCCAGTCCCAGGGCCCGTTGATAGTCGTCCCTGGATCCCTGGGCGAAGACGCCGAGGCACGACAGCAGCAGGGTGATTCCCGGGGGAATCCTCAGGGAGACCATCCATCGGTTTCTCGCGAGTCCGGGGGGGTGCTTGCGGATCATCGGGCCCACTCTGACATCGCCCCCGGACGGGTCTTGCAACACCCTTGGGGCATGTCCGCCAAAGTCCGCACAGGCGGGGCCGGGAAGGTGTCCGCCGTGACCCACCTTCCCGTGAGCCTGTTCGCCGAGATCTTCGAGCACGTTCCCGACGCGGCGTTCTTCGTCAAGGACACCGCCGGTCGCTACACCGCCGTGAATCGCTCCCTGGCCGAGCGGGTCGGTTTCCAGCGGGCCGAGGACCTGGTGGGCAAGACGGTCCGCGAGGTCTATCCGGAGGAGTTGGCCACCCGCTTCGCCCGTCAGGACGAAGCGGTCCTTCGGACCGGCCGACCGATCGTGGAAAAGCTCGAACTGCATTGGTATCCCCGGCGCAAGCCCGGATGGTGCTTCACCAACAAGTTCGCCATCCGGGACGATGCGGGGAACATCCTGGGCCTGGTGGGCATCTCCCGGGATCTCCAGGTCCCGGCCGGTGCGGGTCGGATCCCGGCCGGGTTGGCCGCGGCGCTCGATCACCTGGAGGCCCATTACGACGAGGCACTGAGTCCCGCGCTGCTGGCCGAGCGGGCCGGCATCCCGCCGGTCCGATTCGCCCGGCTGATCAAGAGACTGTTCCGCACCACCCCCAGCCAGTTGATCGCCCACACCCGTTTGACGGCGGCGTCCCGTATGCTGGAGGAGAGCCGGAGGCCGGTCGCGGAGATCGCCCATGCCTGCGGCTTCTACGACCACAGCGCCTTCACCCGGGCCTTCCGGGCCGCCACGGGCATGACACCCACCCGGTTCCGGCAAAGCCGCCGCGACGACGGTTGAATCCGGTTGCCTGCCCCGACGGGATCCGGTCCAAGCCCCGGTCCAGAATCCGATCCGGATCCGGGCCCGTCAGCGGCGTTCGTTGTGTCCGGCCGAAGAGTACCGCCCCCGGAGTTCCTCGACCCTTCGGGTCAACGAATCGCCGATGCCGGGCAAGGGGGTCCAACGCGCGCCCCAATCCTTCTCCGCCACCCGGATCATCGCCTCCTGCCATCGGGTCCGATGAAGTCCCGGCGGGATCGGTTGGATGCTGCCCTGGATGAGCAGGCCCAGTTTGTTCCGTCGTTGTGCCGCGCCCGCGATCTTTCTGCCCTCCAGCAGCAGGTCCTCCCGCTCCGCGCCGACGAAGCATTGTCCGGGGCCGGCGGGATCGCAGCAGGGAGCCAGCGTGGTCTCCAAGCCGCAGTCGGCGAAGGCGCGCTGAAGCCACGAGTGGGCCCGGCGGTAGCTCTCCACCGCGGAGATCGAGTACCAGGCATGTCGGGGCGGAACGATCACCGCGTAGGTCCAGTCGGCCGCGTGGGAGACCAGGCCGCCCCCGGTGGGCCGGCGGATGAGTGGGCGCAGCGGCGTCCAGGCGGCGATGTCGGCGTGGCGCTGGAAGTATCCGAAGGTCGCCGCCGGGGTCGCCCAGGCATAGCTTCGGAGGATCGGTCGACCGAGATCCGCGGCCGCCTCGAGGAGCGCCTCGTCCCAGGCCATGTTGCCGGGAGCGTCTCCGATCGACGAATCCAGCCAGAACCATTCCTCGCTCATGTCGGCGCCGAAGGTGATCCGGAGGTTGGAAGGGCGCAAAGGCGGATTGCCTCGCACGGGTTTCTCTGGCAACCAAGCCCCTCTGATCATGAAACCGCGCTCGATTCCCGTGCTGTTGGCCGTTGGGTTGCTGGCGTTCCTCTCCGGATGCAAGGACGAGGCGCCCGAGTTGTCGGCCCGGTGGCGTTTCGCCGGGACCGATGGCCTGAGGAACCAGACCGGTGCTCCGGTGCTGCGGGCACTGCTTTCGCACAGCAACGCGCCCGCGCTGACCGACCGTCTGCGGCCCAAGGCCACTCGGGCGGCCTTGGAATGGCTGTCCGGCGGCGCCGCTTCCGATGCGGCCGTGACCCAGGCCCAACCGTTGGTGGCCGATCTGTTGGCCCACGAGTCGGCCGGGGAGGTCTGGCGCCGCGGCGACGGCGTCCGCGAGGTGTTCGTGGCCGTCCGCATCACCGCCGAGCGCGCACCGATCTGGAACGACCGCTATCCGGCCATCGTGAAGGGGTTGGCCTCCGGGGTCTCGGGCGCCTGGATCAGCGCGGAGAAGGGTTGGCTTTTCGCCGTGAGTCCCTCGGATTCGCCCCGCGCGAAGGCCTTCCGGTCCCGGGTGCTGGGGATGGCCACCAATGCCGCGCTCCTGTTGGATTTCGAAAAGGAGCCCGGGCCCTGGCCGGGGGTCCGGGCCACGGCGGTGGCGACCAATGGTGCCGTCGCCTGGTCCGGCACCTTCAGCCGACCGGGCATGGCCGAATTGTCTCTGGCTCCGTGGCAGTACCCGACCAACACGATCTACGATCCGCTGGTCGCGCTCACCGCGGTCCGGGAGGTGACCCCCGCGGTCCTGCGGATCCTGGGACTGGATCGTCACCTCCAGGGACAGGAGATCGGCCAGATGTACCATTGGGCGCAGCAGGAATCGCCCTTCCAGAGCTACGCCGTGGTCCATGTCAGCCAACCGGCCAAAGTGCTTGAAGCGGCCAATGCCGAACTCGTCCGGGTCTACTCCACCAATGCCGAACCGGGCAAGCTGGACGGTCTGGTCATGTACGATCCGGAGAAGCAGATCCTCGGCCTGAGCAGCGCCCCTGGACCGACGCCGATGTTCACCGGCACCGAGAATCGGGGGCCGGGGTTCCTCGGCTTCAGCATGTTCCGACGCCAGCGGTCGGTCCAACCGCCTCCCCGCGAACTCATCCAGCAACTCCAGCAGCCGGGGTTGGTGTTCTACGACTGGGAGATCACCTCCGAGAACCTCCTCCATTGGTGGGCCAATCTGCAGGTGCGGGACATCTCCCTCGGCCTGAAGCCCGCACCTGGCGACGGATTGGCCAACACCTGGTTGAACGACGGCCTGGGCAAGGTCGACAACACGGTGACCCAGGTCCGCCAGACCGGGCCGGGGGCCTTCGCCTGGAACCGCAAGGCTCCGGCCGGATTGACGGCCCTGGAGTGGGTCCTTGTCGGAAGATGGCTCGACCCGGCGATGCCCCGGGCTCCCAAGGCCGCCCGCTCCGGCGTCCCCTCGGCGTCCGTGGCCTTGCCGGCGTCCCCCGCCGGCAAGCCTTCCGCGTCCGTCAAGCCCCAACCCGGACGCTGATCCCGACATGCTGAAGCTTGGCGTCAACATCGACCACGTCGCCACCCTGCGTCAGGCCCGCTACCGGGGCATGGAGCGCGGTGAACCCGATCCCATCGCCGCCGCGCTGGTGTGCGAGCGGGCCGGCGCGCAGGGGATCACCGCCCACCTCCGTGAGGACCGACGGCACATCATCGACCGGGACATCGTCGCCTTGAGGAAGGCCATCCGGACCCGGTTGAACCTGGAGATGGCCAATGCGCCTGAGATCGTGGAGATCGCCTTGGCGACCCGGCCCGACATCGTCTGCCTCGTGCCCGAGAAGCGGGAGGAGATCTCCACCGAGGGCGGCCTCGATGTCGTGGGTCAGGAAGTTCCGCTGCGGGAGACCCTCCGTCGGATGAACGGTGCCGGTATCGAGGTGAGCCTGTTCGTCGATCCCGATCCCGCACAGGTCGAGGCCTCCGCCCGGGTGGGTGCGCAGTTCATCGAGTTGCATACGGGGGCCTACGCCGAGGTCTTCCACCAGAAGGCCGAGAGGCATCGGGAGCTCCAGCGTCTGGTCGCGGCCGCCGAATGCGCG
Source organism: Verrucomicrobiota bacterium (assembly GCA_041177965.1). GTDB lineage: Bacteria > Verrucomicrobiota > Verrucomicrobiia > Limisphaerales > UBA9464 > SXXZ01. Next base: position 44,417 of record JBEGWF010000059.1, read on the forward strand.
CATCGGGCCGGGCTCCGCGTCAATGCCGGGCATGGCCTGAACCGCGAGAACCTGCCTCTCCTCCACATCGTTCCTCATCTCGAGGAACTGAACATCGGTCACTCCATCATCAGTCGGGCCGTGTTCGTCGGCCTGGAGAACGCGGTGAAGGAGATCCTTCAGGCCATGGAAGGCTACGGCGACCCGTCCCGGTCGGTCCCCGCGCCATGATCCTCGGGGTGGGCATCGATCTGGTGGAGGTGGGCCGTGTCCGGGACTCGCTTGCCCGACTTGGAGAACGCTTCGCCCGCAAGATCCTGCTGCCGGCCGAGTCCGCCTATTGCTTCGGCCATGCCGACCCCTCCACGCATGTCGCGGCTCGGTTCGCCGCGAAGGAGGCCGTGAGCAAGGCCTTCGGTACGGGGATCGGGGCCGAGATCGGTTGGCTCGACATCGAGGTGGTCCGAGCGGAGAGCGGAAGCACCCGGGTCGAACTCCACGGAGCGGGTGCGGACCTGTTCCGACGCAGAGGGGGGCGGACCCTCCACCTCAACCTGACGCACACGGCGGCCTATGCCTCGGCGGTCGCCATCCTGGAAGGGTGACGGCGGTCGTCCAACCCGGTGGGACCGCGACCGTCGGGTCCATCCCGGCGGTGGGTGGGACAGCGAGCAGGCTCCCTCGGTGTCACCGAAGGGCGGTCCACATGTCCACGACCCTGGGGCCGAGGCGACGGAGGGTGACCGATCGGCCTCGGCGCTGATCAGCTCACGCCGTCCTCGGCGGTCTCGGGGATGCGTACCGCCTCCACCGCCTCGATCTTCTTGCGGAGCTTGGCCAGCGCGATGTTCTGGAGCTGCCGGATGCGTTCGCGGGTGACACCGAACTTCTGGCCGATCTCGTCGAGGGTCTTCTCCTGCCCTCCGTCGAGGGCGAATCGCTCCCGGAGGATGGTCATCTCGCGGGAATCCAGGATGTGAAGGCTGTTCTGGAGCAGTTGGTGGGTGGTTCGGCTCTCCAGATCCTCGTAGGGGGTCTGGCAGGATTCGTCGGGCACCACGTCGCCCAGCTTGCTGGAGTCCTCATCGCCGAGGGACTCGTCGAGGGAGCTCGTCCGCAGGGAGGCCCGTCGCCAGAGCCTCACCTTCCGCAGCGGCACCTCCATCTCCTCGGCGATCTCCTCGTCGGTGGCCTCCCGGCCGAAGAGTTCCTGAAGTTCGGTGGCCACCCGCCGCATCTTCGAGATCTTGTCCACCAGGTGGACCGGCAGCCGGATGGTCTTGGACTGATTGGCGAGGGCCCGCTTGATCGACTGCTTGATCCACCAGGAGCTGTAGGTGGAGAGCTTCCCGCCCTTGGAGGGATCGAAGCGCTCGACCCCCTTCATGAGCCCCATGTTGCCCTCGTTGATCAGGTCGAGCAGGGGCAGGCCGAGCCCATCGTAGTCCTTGGCGATCTTCACCACGAGACGCAGGTTGGCCCGGATCATGTGTTCACGGGCAACCGGGTCCCCTTTCTTGATCCTCGCGGCCAGGGCATTCTCTTCGGCCACGGTCAGCAGGGGGACTTCCACGGCCTCCCGCATGTAGAGGTTGAGAGCACTCTTCGACTCGTACAGGTCACGGATCGGTTCGGCCGGTGCCGGCAGGACCGGTATCCCGTCGACGATCAGCACCCCTGGTTTCTGGGGCGGTGGCTCGGAACGACCTTTCGCTGCAGGCGTGGCCGGGCGGTGTGGGCGTTCCCCCACGGCGCTGGAACGGGCCTTGGACAATGACTTGGCGCGGGTGGAGGAACCCGAAGCCCGGGTGCTCCGCTTCAGAGGCTTGGCCCGGAGGGTGGTGGCCCGCTTCTTCGGGGCCGAGGCCGTGGTCGCCGAGGTCGCCTTGCTGCGGAGGAGCTTTTTGGATTTCATCGGGAGTCTTTTGGTTTGGAGGGTTCCTGGGATCACCGTTTGCGACGTGCAGACAAAAGGTAGTGAAAACATAGACGAAATGTCAACAAGCGGATTCCAAATGTCTAGGTTTCAAGTTTTTATCGGTCTGAGTTGATCTTGAAGGTCGATTTTGATCTGTTTCGGAGAGCTTTGACCGGAGTGTCTTGATTGTGTTCAACTTTGAGTCATGTTGGTGGCGACATGAATGATTCCGTGGTCCGGCATTCCATCAAGACCGTCGCCCAGCAGACGGGTTTGAGCCCCCATGTCATTCGAGCCTGGGAGAAGCGGTACCAGACGGTTCGCCCGACCCGATCCGAGGGCCGGCAGCGATTGTATTCGGCCGCGGACATCGAACGGTTGAGTCTGCTGCGTCAGGCGACCGAGGCCGGGTACTCGATCGGCACCATCGCCTCGCTGTCCATCGATTCGCTGCGCTCCCTCCTTTCCGGCCACGACCGGGGATTCTTCCCGGGCGTGCCTTCTCCGAGGAGCGGAACCACCAGCGGTGGCGGTCTCCCCGGTTCGTCCATCACCGGGGCCCCGGCAGCCGAGGAGACATTGGGTTTTCTGGAAGGCGCCTTCCAGGCGGTCCTGCGGACCGACGCCGCGGGTCTCGAGGGGTTGCTCGAGCGGGCGTCGGTGGCTATGGGGCAGATGCGCCTCCTGGGTGAACTGATCGTCCCGCTGGTGGAGCGCATCGGGGAGGGGTGGTTGCGCGGTCAGGTGAAGGTCTCCCAGGAGCATGTGGCCACCTCGGTCCTCCGCACGTTTCTCGGCAACATCGCCCGGCCGATCGCTCTGCATCCGCGGGCCCCGGTCATGGTGGTGACCACCCCCTCCGGACAGGTCCACGAACTGGGGGCGATCATCGTGGCCGCGGCGGCCACGGGGCTAGGGTGGCGCGTCGTCTATGGTGGCGTCTGTCTTCCGGCCGAGGAGATCGCGGGCATGGCCACCGAGCAGGGGGCGAAAGCCGTCGGACTGAGCGTGGTGCACCCGACCGACGATCCTTCGCTGGCACTGGAGTTGAAGCTCCTCCGTCGCCTGCTGCCCGCCTCGACCCGGATCCTGGTGGGAGGTCGCGCCAGCGCCGCCTACCGGTCCGAGATCGAATCGATCGGGGCCACACGCGTGGGCGGACTCGATGATCTGCGGGAGCAGCTCAGCCGTCTGCGTGGGGAATCGTCCCACGGCCCGGTCGGTCGCGGTTGACACCTTGCGATATCGGGGGTTTTCCGCGGAAACGGCTCGTGATCCGGACCGAAAACACGACGTGGACCGAGAACACGACGTGGGCCGCGAACACGACGTGGGCCGAGGATCAGACGGTGAGCAAGGGCCCCCGGGCCTTGACATGCCTCGCATGGCCTCGCCGGAAGGCCCCCCATCGATGGGCGGAGCAACCGTCGACGGTCAACGCGGTCAGCGGGACGGTGCGCCCATGGACAGCAGGAACATGATGTTGTTGGGCGTCTTCTTGAGCTTGCCCAGCAGCAGATCCATCGACTCGACGGGCGGCACCCCCACCAGGGCGCGACGCAGCACGGAGATGCGCTGGTACTCGTCGGGATGGTACAGCAGCTCCTCCTTGCGGGTGCCGGACTTCTCGATGTTGATCGACGGGAAGATGCGGCGATCGACCAGCGAACGGTCGAGGTGGATCTCCATGTTTCCGGTGCCCTTGAACTCCTCGAAGATCACCTCGTCCATGCGGCTGCCGGTGTCGACCAGCGCCGTGGCCATGATCGTCAGGGAACCGCCCTCCTCGATGTTGCGGGCCGCCCCGAAGAACCGCTTGGGCTTGTGCAGCGCGTTGGCGTCGACGCCGCCCGAAAGGATCTTGCCCGAATGCGGCTGCACCGTGTTGTAGGCGCGGGCCAGACGGGTGATGGAATCGAGGAGGATCACCACGTCCTTCTTGTGCTCGACCATGCGCCGGGCCTTCTCGATGACCATCTCGGCCACCTGCACATGCCGTTCGGGCGGTTCGTCGAAGGTGGAGCTCACCACCTCGGCCCCCCGGCAGGAACGCTCCATGTCGGTGACCTCTTCCGGGCGTTCGTCGATCAGCAGGATGATCAGGTGGCAGTCCGGGTTGTTCTTGAGGATGGCGTTGGCCAACTTCTGCATCAGCACGGTCTTGCCGGTGCGCGGCGGGGCGACGATCAGCCCGCGGGTGCCCTTGCCGACGGGGCAGACGATGTCGACCACGCGGGTGCTGTACTCGTCGGGCGAGGTCTCCAGCAGGAAGCGACGGTTCGGGAACAGCGGAGTGAGGTTCTCGAAGTGGGTCTTCTCCTTGGCCTTGTCGGGATCGAGCCCGGCCACGCGTTCGACCTTGAGCAGGGCGTAGAACTTCTCCTTGTCCTTGGGAGGGCGCACCTGCCCCTCGACGTCGTCGCCGGTCGCGAGGTCGAAGCGCCGGATCTGCGACGGGGACACGTAGATGTCTTCGGGGCAGGGAAGGTAGTTGAAGGCCGGGGAACGCAGGAAGCCGAAGCCCTCGGGCATGACCTCCAGGACGCCGCGGGTGTTGATGATGCCGCCGACGGCGAGGTTGCGCTGGACGATCTGGAAGATGATCTCCTGGCGCTTGAGGGTGCCGTAGTTCTCGATGCCGAAGTGCTTGGCCACCTCGGCCAGCGGGCCGATGGGCATGGGTTGCAGTTCGTGCAGGTTGAGGTTCCTGGGCTCGATCACCACCTGGGGTTTCTCCGGGGCGTCGGGCACGGGCGCGTCCTCGTTCGGCGGGGCCATCCGGGCCCGTGGGGGCAGCGGAGAGGCCTTGACCACCAGCGGTTCCTCGTCGGTCTCGCGGGTCGGAGCCCGGCCGGGAGAAGGGGGTGGGATGGTCAACGAGGTGTCTTCGGCGACATCGGGAACGCGGGCGGTTTCATCGGCTCGGGAGGATTCCCGCGCCGCGGTCGCTGTCGACGATTCGTCCGTGGCTTCCGTCGGGGTTTCCGCCTTCTTGCGGGGGGTCCGCGCCTTCTTGGGGGCGGAAGGGTCTTTCGGTGCGCGCGGCATTGGAAAACGGTTCTTTGGAAACTGGGTTGGGATCCGGTGGATTCACCTCGGGGGGCGCCCTTGATGGCGCCAACGCAGTTCCGAGCGGGGATTGGACCGGGGGAAAACGAGCGACCATCGAGGAGTGGATCGCCACCTGCGGAGTGCAAAGATTGTTCTGAACTCGGGTCGCCGCAAGTCATTTAGGGCGACAAAATCGGAACGATGGCGGATCGGATCGCCCCTTCGACACGGGTGCAATGCCGGGGGGTCGACGAACCGGAGCTTCCCCGCCTTGTGGCGGTGGTCGCGGCTCCATACCGTGTCCGGACATTGAAGCGCATCCTCGTCCTGTCCCTTTCCGGCATCGGCGACACGCTCATGGCGACCCCGTTGTTGCATGAGTTGCGTCTCCAGTTCCCGTCGGCAGAGATCGACGTGCTGGTTCTGTGGGCTGGGGCGGCCGAGGTCTTGCGGGACAATCCGAACGTCCGCGAGGTGATCCGGCATGATTTCTTGGGCGCCCCCCGGCTTGCCTCGATCGCCCGGTGCCTCGAGCTGCGGCGCAGGGGGTATGACCTCACGATCAACACCCATACCCAGGGACGTCGGGGCTATCGACTGATCGCCCGGTTGATCGGTGCTCGCACCCGGCTCAGCCACGAATACGAGAACCAGTCGTGGCTGGACCGTTGGCTCGTGACCCGATCGCTGCCCCAGGATTATTCGGTGCATGTGATGGAGAACAACGCCCGGTTGTTGGGATTGCTGGGGCGGGTTCCACTGCTTCCGAATCCCGGGTACGAGGTGTTCCTGGCCGATGACGAGCGTCGGTGGGCCCGGGGATGGCTCGAGGAACGGAACCTTGCAGATCGGCCCTGGCTGGGGATCCACACCGGATCCGGTGGCACCAAGAACCTCGCGCTGCGCCGGTGGCCCGTGGTGCGATATGCGGCGCTGATCCGGGAATGGAGTCGCAGGAAGCCGGGCATTCCCGTGGTCCTGTTCGGGGCACAGGAGGAGCGGGCCCTGCATGGCCAGTTGAGGGCGGCAGGGGCCCAATTCCTCGAGGCGGAGTCCCCGGGCCTTCGGGAGGCCATGGCCTTGGTGGGGCATGCTTCGGGCTTCCTGAGCGTGGATACCGTGTTCATGCACATCGCCGCGGCCATGGGGGTCCGCCATCAGTGGGTGATCGAGACGCCCACCCTGAATCCGCCGGTCCATCCGCGGAGGTCGGATTGGACCCTGATCCCCAATCCGGCGATCGGGGGGCGGCACCTCGAGTTCTATCGCTACGATGGGCGGCCGATCGCCGGCACCGAGGAGGAACTGGTCGCCCTCATGGCGTCGGTCTCCGTGGAGTCGGTCTTGGATGCCTTGGAGCCCTGGGCTGCGGGGCTCTGATGGCCCGTGGGACGATCTGGAGGGGCCTGCTGCCACGATCACGGCCCGGCGACGGGGACCCCGGAAACCGAAGGGTCCGGGTGGTCTGCCACCCGAGAACGATCCGCTCGGCGGGTCAGGGGCGGGGCCGACCAGGACGACGGACCCGCGGATCGATCAGCGGCCCTGCAATGGGGCCGACTCCGCCAGTTCCACGAAGTTGGCCAAGAGGCGGAGCCCGTTCTCCTGACTCTTCTCCGGATGGAATTGAGTGGCGAAGGTGTTCCCGCGCCAGACGGAGGAGGCGAAGGTGGGGCCGTAGGTCGTTTCGGTGGCCACGATCGCCGTTTCGGCGGGGCTGGGGTGGAAACTGTGGACGAAGTAGAACCAACTGCCCTCGGGGATGCCCCGGTAGAGCGGACAGGACGGTTGGCGAATGTGGATCCGGTTCCAGCCGATCTGCGGGATCTTCAGGTGGGGCATCTCGGCGGTGGGTTGGAAGCGCACCACCGGTCCGTGGAACACGCCGAGTCCGGTCGCTCGGGAATTGAACTCCTCGCTGCGATCGAACAGGGCCTGGTATCCGACGCAGATCCCCAGAAAAGGCCGATCGGCGGCGATCCAGGCGCGGACCGCGTCGAGCAGGCCTTGTCGCTCGAGGGCCTGGATGCAGTCGTCGAAGGCGCCCACGCCCGGCAACACGACGCCCGAGGCTCCGGTCATGGCCTCCGCCGTGCGGGCACGAACCACCTCGGCGCCGGCCTTGCGGAGGGCCTTCTCGACGCTGCGGATGTTGCCCGAATCGTAATCGAGGAGTGCGATCACCGGGGCGACATTAGGCCTCCGAACCGGCCGGGTCGATGCCGGAGACGGGGTCCGTGGGCCGGGCCGAGGATTCGCGTTCGGTCCTGAGTCGCAACTGGCCGCAGGCGGCATCGATGTCGTGCCCTTTCTCCAACCGCAGCGTGCAGGTGACCCCGCTTCGGGACAGCGCGTCGGCGAAGCGTTGGCATCGGGATTCCTCGGGTCGTTTCCAGGGCAACCCCTCCACCGAGTTGTAGGGGATGAGGTTCACCTTGGCGTGCAGGCGTCGCGCCAAGGCGGCCAGCGGCTTCACCTCGTCGAGGGCATCGTTGATTCCATCGATCAGGATGTACTCCAAAGTGATCATCTTGCCCTTCTTCTCGAGATAGTGGCCGCAGGCCTGGGTCAGCTCGGAGAGTGGATATTTGCGGTTCACCGGCATGATCTGGCTTCGGACGGCATCGGTCGCCCCGTGCAGGGAAATGGCCAGGCGGAACTGCTCGGGTTCCTCGGCCAGTTGTCGGATCCTGGGGGCCAATCCGCTGGTCGAGATGGTGATTTTTCGGGCGCCGATCCCGCCGCCCCAGGGAGCGTTGAGCGTCCGGAGGGCCTTCATCAGATGGTCATAATTGGCCAACGGCTCGCCCATGCCCATGATGACCAGATTGTTGATCACTCGTGTGCTCTGGCCCCGTGCGGGGGCCGCGACTCCGGAGGCCTCCGCCTCTTGGTGGGCGTGCCAACGCTCGATGCCGAGGATCTGTCCGATGATTTCCCAAGGAGCGAGGTTTCGTTTCCATCCCTCCAGGCCGCTGGCGCAGAAACGGCATCCGTAGGCGCACCCCACCTGGGTGGACACGCAGAGCGTGTGTCGGTCGGCCGCCTCGCCATACAAGGCGGGATTGGCGGGGATGAGGACGCTCTCCACCAGGGCGCCGTCGGTCAACCGCCACAGGAACTTCCGGGTGCTGTCCTGGGAGCCCTGCTTGCGGACCAGTTCCAGGGAGCCCAGGGACCATCTCGAAGCGAGTTGTGTCCGGAGTGACACTGGCAAGTTGGTCATTCCCTTCCAATCGTCGACCCGGCGCGTGTAGAGCCAATCGAGAACCTGATCGAGGCGGTAGGCGGGCTGGTGCCACTCCGTGAATTGCCTTTGCAAGCTCTCCCGGGTTTCGTCGCGGATGTCCGGCAAGCGGGACCGGTTCGTGCTTCCGGCAACCGGTTGGACCGGGGATTGTGCGGGTGTGGTTGGATCCAGTGTTTCGGCACCGTTGTGGTTGGGACCCTCAGTCATTCAGGAAGTAGCTTAGATTCTCCAATTCGATGGCCAGATTCACGTGGTTCACCACCACATGTTCTGGAACCACGGGAACGATCGGGGCGAAGTTCAGGATCCCGAGCACTCCGGCGTCGACCAGACGGTTGGTCACCTCCTGAGCCGCGGCGGCGGGCACCGAAAGGATCGCCATGCGAATGTGATGTTCCGCCAAGGTCGACTCCAGGCGGTCCATTCCAAGCAAGGGTACTCTCAGAGGGGTTTCCCTGGGCCGCTCGGGGGCAAGATCGAATGCTGCCACGATTTCGAACCCCTCGGGCTCGAACCCGCGGTACTGCAGGAGAGCGCTCCCAAGATTTCCCACTCCTACCAAGACAACCGGTTGCAACCGGTTGGTCCCCAGATGCGACGTGATCATTTCCGCCAGTTGCACCACATCGTATCCCAGCCCGCGAGTGCCGAATTGTCCCAGGTAAGTCAGATCTTTCCTCAACTGGGTCGGTTTCACTCCAGCAGCCTTGGCCAGCGCCTCACTGCTGACGGTCTGGATTCCGTTGCCCTTCAATCGTTGGAGGCACCGCAGATACTGGGACAGCCGATAGACTGTCTTCCGCGGAATCTCCGACCTGGCTGCCCGATTCACCCCTCCACCGTGCTAGACATCGTTAAGGACAGCAAGTATTGAAAATAAATAAAGTGACAGGTTCAAAGTTTTTGACACCCCGGTGGTTTGGGTTCACGGTGTCTGCATGAGGTTGGCGCGGATCAAGGGGCCGGAGGGGGCGGCGGCGGTGTATCATTGCATTTCGCG
>JBEGWF010000060.1:0-3326 GCA_041177965.1 Verrucomicrobiota bacterium
ACGGGCATTCGGACGGCCTGCTGGTGAAGGCCGGATCCGGGGCGCTCACGTTGGGAAACCCCGACAGCGCCGGTGTTCCCGCCGATGTGGCCCGACAGACCGTGGTGCTGCCGTTCAACGACCCGGAGGCGCTGGATGCGATCTTCCGCGACCGGGGCCCGGAGTTGGCGGCGGTGATCCTGGAACTGGTCCCGGCCAATGCGGGGCTCTACCTGCCGAGACCCGGTTACCTGGAACACCTGCGTCGCCTGACCCGGGCGTACGGGACCGTGCTCATCGCCGACGAGGTGATGACCGGATTCCGGCTCGGTCCCGCGGGGGCGCAGGGCGTCTTCGGACTCACGCCCGACCTGAGTTGCTTCGGCAAGATCATCGGGGGCGGATTGCCGGTCGGCGCCTTCGGAGGGAGGGCCGAGATCATGGACCGATTGGCCCCCCTCGGGCCGGTCTATCAGGCGGGAACACTGAGCGGCAACCCCCTGGCGATGGCCGCAGGATTGGCCGCCCTCGAGACGCTGCAGGCCACCGACGCCTGGAGTCGCCTCGAGGCCCTCGGATCCGAACTGGAGCGGGGCATGGTGGCCGTCGCGAAGGCCGCCGGGATTCCGGTCCAGTTCCAGCGGATCGGTTCCATGTTCTGCGGGTACTTCACCGATCGGCCGGTGTGGAACCTCGCCGACGCCCTCCAGAGCGACCGGAATCGTTTCGCGCGATTCTTTCATGGCATGCTCGATCGGGGCGTGTACCTGGCGCCTTCCCAATTCGAGGCCGGGTTCCTTTCGACGGCGCACACCTCCGCCGACATCGAAGCCACGATCCGCGCCGCCGAAGCCGTGTTCGCCACGCTCTGAGCCCCCGACCGGCGCTCGGGTCACCGGGGTGATGCCTTCCCGGGTCGCATCCCGGGGATTGTCTCCCGAACGGGGAAGGGTAGCCTCGAGCGCATGTCCCCCCTCCGCCTGATCGTGCTCGCGGCCGTCGCGCTGTCGCTGAATTCCCATGCCATCGCCGCCGGTCCCCGGGCCCTTCCCGAGGGTGACCGCCCGGAGGATGCCCGGCTCCAACCGCCGAAGGATCTGGACGGCTATTTCCCCTTCCAACCGCCCGGATCCAAGGAAGCCTGGGATCGCCGCGCCGCCGAGGTCCGGCAGCGGATCCTGGTGTCCCAAGGATTGTGGCCCATGCCCACCAAGGCGGACCTCAACGCCAAGATCCACGGCCGCATCGACCGCGGTGAGTACACCATCGAGAAGGTCCACTTCGAGAGCGCCCCGGGCTTCTTCGTGACGGGCAACCTCTACCGTCCGAAGAACCCGGCGGGCGGCAAGGCTCCGGGCGTCCTGTTCGCCCATGGTCATTGGGCCGATGCCCGGTTGTCCCAGGCCACCGAGGCCGAGTTGCGCAACGAAATCGCCACCGGTCAGGAGCGCTTCGTCGAGGGGGGCAAGAGCCGCTTCCAGTCGATGTGCGTCCAGCTCGCGCGGATGGGTTGTGTCGTCTGGCAGTGGGACATGCTCGGCGACTCCGATTCCCAGCAGATCTCCCGGCAGGTCGTCCACAACTTCGCCAAGCAACGGCCGGAGATGAACACCACCCAGAACTGGGGGCTCTTCAGTCCTCAGGCCGAGGCGCACCTCCAGAGCATCATGGGCCTGCAGACCTGGAATGCCGTCCGTTCGCTCGACTTCCTCCTGGATCTTCCCGAGATCGATCCCAACCGCATCGCCATCACCGGTGCCAGCGGTGGCGGCACCCAGACCATGCTGCTGGCGGCGATCGACCCGCGCGTCTCGCTGTCCTTCCCTGCCGTGATGGTCAGCACGGCCATGCAGGGCGGCTGCACTTGTGAGAACGCCAGCCTGCTGCGGGTCGGCACGGGCAACGTGGAGTTCGCCGGACTCTTCGCGCCGAAGCCGCAGGGGATGACCACCGCCGACGACTGGACCAAGGAGATGTCCACCAAGGGGTTTCCGGAACTCAAGCGGCTCTACGGCATGCTCGGGGCCGCCGACAAGGTGATGCTCCAGCGGGGGGAACATTTCCCCCACAACTACAACGCGGTTTCCAGGACCGCCTTCTACAATTGGATCAACCGGCATTTCAAACTCGGCCAGCAGGAACCGGTGCTGGAGCGCGATTACACGCTCTCTTCCCGGCAGGAACTCAGTGTCTGGGATGCCGAGCACCCCGCTCCCAAGGCGGCGGATCCCGACTTCGAGCGCGGCCTGCTCAGGCTGTGGTCGGAAGATGCCCAACGCCAACTCGACGCGCTGGCGTCCAGTGCTCCTGAAGAGCACAAGAAGGTCCTGAAAGCCGGCTGGGATGTCGTGCTCGATGCCCGCGAGGCCGGCCCGTCGGGTGCCATCGTCTGGAGCATGAAGGACAAGCAGGACCGCGGTGGGTGGATCCAGATGGCCGGTCTGCTGCGCAACGCCTCGCGACGCGAGGAGATCCCCGTCGTGTTCTGTCACCCGAAGCAGTGGAACGGCAAGTCGGTGGTGTGGCTGACGGCCGATGGAAAATCGGGCCTGTACGCCGCCGATGGGAGCCTGATTCCGGCCGTGCAGAAGCTGGTCGATGGCGGCGCGACGGTGTTGGGAGTCGATCTGCTGCATCAGGGCGAGTCGTCGGTCGATGGCAAGCCTCTGGTGCGCACGCCCCGGGTGAAGAATCCCCGCGAGGCGGCGGCCTACACCTTCGGATACAATCCCGCGGTCTTCGTCCACCGGGTGCACGACGTCCTCACGGCGGTGCACTACATCCGAGGCCACGAGAAGCCGTCGAGCCAGGTGTCGCTGGTGGCCCTCGACGCCACCGCACCCATCGCCGCCGCGGCGCGGGCCCAGGCCGGCAAGGCGTTGGACCGGGTGGCGTTGCATCTGGGGGATTTCCGTTTCGGCAAGGTCCTCGACCTGCATTCTCCCGATTTCCTGCCCGGCGGCGCCAAGTACGGCGATGTCGATGGCCTGATCGCTCTGGGGCAGGCGGAGTTGCATCGGATGGCCCAGGCCGATCCGTCGTCGGCAGCCACCTGGGTGTCGCGCTGAGGCCTCGGGTCCCGGGGATCCTGCGGCAAAAAACCGCAGGCATTCCCGGGGGGATTCGGCTCCGTGCGATTGACGGCCAGCGACGGTCCGTGGTCCTTTCAATCCCGAGTGAGGCGTCGTTGTTGCCAATGGGTGGTCATCGGGCTCGTGGGGATTTCCCTCGGGTTCCAGTGGACCCTGCTCCAATCGGTCGCCTGGACGGTGATGCTGCTCGATCGCAGTGCCGAAATGGGGTGGGTCCAGGCCATGGAGACCACCTTCGACGGACATCATCCTTGC
>JBEGWF010000061.1:0-14184 GCA_041177965.1 Verrucomicrobiota bacterium
TGCTGCGCAACGGGACCAACCAGCTCGGCTGGGATTCCTACGTCCAGGAGATCATCATCGGAGCGGTGATCGTCATGGCCGTGGGGCTCGACAAGTGGCGGCAGGGCCGGGCCGGCTGACCCCCCCGATTTCAGCCGTCCCGGGTAGGCGCGTCCGCCACGGACCCGGTCCATGCCAGTAAAACCTTCGATTCCGGACCGTTCTGGGCTTGAATGGCCCGGACATGGACAAGCGGTTCTACATCACCACGGCGATCGACTATGTGAACGGGGCACCCCACCTGGGGCATGCCTACGAAAAGGTGGTGGCCGATGTCCTAGCCCGAGCCCGCCGGAGCCTGGGCCAACCCGTGTTCTTCCTCACCGGGCTCGACGAGCATGGCCAGAAGGTCCAGCAGGCCGCGCAGGAACTCGGTCAATCCCCCCAGGCCTACTGCGACGGACTGGCCGTGCAGTGGGGCCAGTTCGTCCGCGCCCTCGGATTGAGCCATGACGACTTCGTCCGGACCACCGATGCCCGCCACCGGACCATCGTCACCACCCTGCTGGCCCGCCTCCACGCGACGGGGCATTTCTACAAATCGGCCTATCGCGGGTTCTATTCGGTGAAGGAGGAGACCTTCCTGACCGAGAAGGACCGCAATCCCGACGGGACCTGGGATCCGCAATGGGGCGTCGTGCAGGAACTCGTCGAGGAGAACTGGTACTTCAAGCTGGGCGAGCACCAGGCCTGGCTGGTGGACCATCTCGAGAAGCATCCCGAATTCGTGCAACCCGCGAACCGGCGCAACGAGGTGCTGGGCTTCCTGCGTTCCCAGAAGCTCGATGACCTGTGCATCTCCCGCCCGTCGTCACGACTGTCCTGGGGCATCCCCCTGCCCTTCGATCCGGGCTACGTCACCTACGTCTGGTTCGATGCGCTGGTGAATTACTTCTCCATCCCGGCCGCGCTCGGCGATCCGGTCGCCCTGGCCGCCCTCGGCACCTCCGCCTCCACGCCGTCCCCGCTGGCGGCATGGCCCGCCGACGTCCACCTCATCGGCAAGGACATCCTGAAGTTCCATGCGGTCTACTGGCCCATCATGCTCCATGCCCTCGGAGCCCCGCTGCCCAGGACCATCCTGGTGCACGGATGGTGGCAGAAGGACGGGGCCAAGCTGAGCAAGAGCACCGGCAACGTGGTGGACCCCCTGGCCATCATCGGGGAGTGGGGGTTGGATGCCTTCCGGTACTACGTGGTCCGCGAATTGGGCATCGGTCCCGATGGCAACTGGACCGACGAGGGATTCCGCGTCCGATACAATTCGGAACTGGCCAACGGCCTGGGCAACCTGCTCAACCGCGCGGTCAACATGCTCAACAAATACCGGGCCGGAGTGGTGCCGCCTGCCGACACGACCCTGGCGGCCGAGGCCACCGCGGCGACCGAAAAGACCCGATCCTGTTACCTGGCCAACGATCCCCAAGGAGCCCTCATCGCCGCCTGGGAACTGGTCAACCGCGCCAACCTCTTCGTCGAGGAGACCAAGCCCTTCCATCTGGCCAAGGATCCTTCCCAGTCCGGAAGACTGGATTCGGTGCTCTACAACCTGGTGGAATGCTGCCGGATCCTCGCGGTGCTGGTCGCTCCCGTGATGCCGGCGACCGCCGACAAGATCTTCGCCCAGTTGAAGGTCTGCGGCGAACCCTCCGACTGGAAGCAATCGGCCTGGGGCGGTCTGTCCCAGGGCCATGCGGTGGGCGCCCCCATCCCGCTGTTCCCCCGCAAGGACCTGGCACCGAAGTGATGCCACCGCTGTGAGGTGGTCGGGCGGTGACGTGATGCGACCGGAATCGGATCGGAATCGGAGCCATATCGACACGACTCCGATGGCTCCGATGACACGCAAAGACCCCGAGGCGGTCAGGGCACCGTCACCCTTGAAGGCGGCGTGCTCCTGACCCTTCAGGGGACCTTCACCTTGGAGAGCAGCGTGCGGACGATGCTCTCCGTGGTGATCTCCTCGGCCTCGGCCTCGTAGGTCAGGAGAATGCGGTGCCGCAGCACATCGGGAGCGATGCGCTTCACATCGTCGGGCGTCGCATGGTTGCGACCCTCGATCAGGGCGCATGCCCGGGCGGCGAGGGTGAGATTGATCGTGGCGCGGGGGCTGGCTCCGATCCGGACCAGGCGCTTGAGCTCCGGGGCCACGCCCGTTCCCGCCGCGGCCTCACGCGTGGCCACCACCAGCCGGACGATGTAATCGCGCACGAGCGGATCCACATGGACCGTGTTCACCAGCGCCTGGTAGGCCGAGATCTCCTCGGGCTTCACCACGGAGTCGAGGGTGAACTGGGGGCGGGTGCTGGCCATGCGGTCGAGGATGACCAACTCCTCTTCCGCCGACGGGTAGCCCACCACGACCTTCAGCATGAAGCGATCCATCTGCGCCTCGGGCAGCGGATAGGTGCCTTCCTGCTCGATCGGGTTCTGGGTGGCCAGCACCAGGAACGGCTCGGGCAGCGGCCAGGTCTTGTCGCCGATGGTCACCTGACGCTCCTGCATCGCCTCCAGCAGCGCCGACTGAACCTTGCTCGGTGCGCGGTTGATCTCATCGGCGAGGACGAGGTTGGCGAAGATCGGGCCCTGCCGGGTGGAATAGGTCCCTTGGACGGGATCGTAGATCAGGGTGCCGGTGATGTCCCCGGGAAGGAGGTCCGGCGTGAACTGTATCCGGGAGAACCGGCAATCGGTGGCCCGGGCCAGGGCGCTGACGCTCGCCGTCTTGGCCAGACCCGGCAACCCCTCGAGGAGGATGTGACCCCGGGCCACGAGGGCCACCAGCAGGCGGTGGATCAACTCCTGCTGCCCGACGATGACCCGCCCCATCTCGGAGCGCACCCGCCCGAGGTGTTCACTGGCGGCACGGTAGGGTGCGAGGGACGATGTATCAGGGGAGACGCTCATGGCTCAAACGATGGAACCCCAGACAATCGCGGAACCCGCCTCGAAGTCCAGCCTCGCACCGACTTTTCGCCCCGGGCATCGGGCTGTCGGCGCCATCCGGAGCGACGCCGGCCCGGACCCGGGATCCCGTTCCTGCCAGAATGCTCTGGCCCTGAACGCCCGCTCCGGTTCCTATCGACGGCCGAGCATGCACTTCGCCCGCTGGTTGTCGCCCTTCATCCTGTCCGCTTCGATCGCCTTCGCCGCCGACGCACCGACCGTGGAGGCCGCGCTCGAGAAGATGCGTCGGGGCGATTCGACCAACGCCCTCGCGACCCTGGGATCGCTGCTGAAGGAGAAGCCCGACGACGCCCGCGCCTGGCACCTGCGCGCCCAGATCCGGGCGCTGACCGGCGATGCCGACGGGGCCCTTGCCGATTTTGGCGAGGCCATCCAACGGAATCCGAAGTCCCCCTATCTGGTCGAGGAGCGCGGAATGCTTCATTTCAGGCGCAACGACATCGAGAAGGCCCTGGTGGATTTCGACCGGGCCAACGAACTGGATCCTCGGATGGGCCCACGGAACTGGCAGCGCGGGATCGCCCTCTATTACGCCGGCCGATTCGCGGACGGACGCCGCCAATTCGAACTTCACCAGACGGTCAATTCCGACGACGTGGAGAACGCCGTGTGGCACTTCCTGTGCGTCGCCCGGGAGAAGGATGTCGAGACCGCGCGCGCCCGGTTGATCCCGATCGAGGGCGATGGCCGAGTGCCGATGAAGGAGGTCCACCGGCTCTTCGCCGGGAAGGCCACCGTGGCCGAAGTGATGAAGGCCGCCGATGAGACGCCGGCCGACCCCAAGGCCCGACAGCGTCACCGATTCTACGCCCGGCTCTACCTTGGATTGTATTTCGAGGCGACCGGCGACAAGGCCCGCGCTTCCGAACACATCCGCGACGCCGCCGCCATGGCTCCGCTTGACGACTACATGGGCGATGTCGCCCGGGTGCATGCACGCCGTCTGAAAGAATGAATCCTCCCCCCTCCGATGCCAGCGGTCCGGGCCGCCAGCCCCGTGGCCACCGCTTCTCCCGCCCGCGACGCCCGTTCCGCCCTCGGCAGGATCGCCCGCCCGAAGGCCCGCGCCTCTCTGGACGCCCATCCGGCCGGGGATCGCCGCCGCATGCCACACCTGCGGAGCCGAATGAAGAGCCGGGAGGCATTCCGCCCTCCCAGATGAGCCCCCTGCAACTGGCGGCCCGGATCGTGAGCCGGTCGTCCCCGGAGAATCCGGCCGACATGGTCCTTCGGCAGACCCTGTTCCGCCGTCGCGGGCTATGCCCCTCCGACGCCGCCTGGGTGAGTCGGGCCGTCTTCAGCTTCTTCCGGTGGGAGCGATGGCTGGGTGGCGATCGCCCGTTGGAGTCCCGGATCGAGGACGGAATGCGCCTCGCCGCCCGTTTCGCGTCCGAACCCCGGGCATTCTCGGACGAGGCACTGGTGCGCAATGCCCTGCCCGACTGGTCCGCCGAACACCTGGCGATCACGCCGGCCCTGGTCCGCGCGTTCCAACGCGAGCCGAATCTCTGGATTCGCAACCGGCCCGGATTCACCGAGGAACTCTCACAACGCCTCCGTGACCTCCAGGCCGGACCGTTTCCCGACTCGCACCAGTACCTCGGACGCGAGGACCTCTTCCTCGATCGAGGATTCCAATCGGGACAGTTCGAGATCCAGGACATCGCCTCGCAGGCCGTGGGCCGGATCTGCGCGCCTCGGCCCGGTGAAGTCTGGTGGGATGCCTGCGCCGGAGAGGGCGGCAAGACCCTGCACCTGTCCGCGCTGATGGGCGGCAAGAGTCTGATCTGGGCGAGCGATCGGGCCGGTTGGCGTCTGGATCGGCTCCGGCAGAGGGCCGGACGGGCCAAGTGCTTCAACTATCGGGCCGTCCACTGGGACGGCTCGGAACACCCGCCCACCAAGACGCGCTTCGACGGCATCCTCCTCGATGCCCCCTGCTCCGGTCTGGGCACCTGGGGCCGGAATCCCCATTCGCGGTGGACCACCTCCGCACGGGACGTCGAGGAACTGGCCGCGATCCAGCGCCAACTGCTCATGAACGTGGCCGACTCGCTGAAACCGGGCGGCCGATTGATCTATGCGGTCTGCACCCTGAGCCACGCCGAGACCACCGGGGTCGCCGACGCGTTCACCCAGGAGCGCAGCGATTTCGACACGCTGGCCGTCCTGAACCCGTTCCAGCCCGACGATCCCCCGGTCACCCAGCTGCACCTCTGGCCCCAGGACACGGGCGGCAACGGCATGTTCGTGGCCGCGTGGAAGAAACTCTGAGGCGCGGATACGGGACCCGAATCCATCCCACGGGTCCTCCCCCATCTCCCCGTCTTGCAGGCGGGCCGCTCCTCGGAAGCCGGAGGATCCTTGCCCGTGGGAAGCCCTGCGACCGCCCGCGGGAGGTCAGGCTTTGCGCCCGAGCCCGAGGTTCTCCCGGCAATACCGGATGCTCTTCTCGAGTTCCTCGCGCTGCCGAGCCTTGTCGCCACCATCATACTGATCCATGGCCTGACCCCGGCGGGCCACCGCAAGGAAGCGGGCGAATTCGGCCGCGGATTTCTTCGGGAACGCCTCCCAGAACGAGTCCTGAAGGTAAGGGAATTCGACGACGAATCCGCCGATGGTCTCGATGTTCACCGCGACCCCGGGGCAGAGCCGGGCGTAACGGTCGAAGTATTGGTTCAGATCGACACAACCGCCGTCGCCCATCGCCGTCCACTGGACCTTGCAACCCTTGTCGGTCTGCCAGATGCGGGAGTCCCGCAGGCTGGTCGTGATCGCATAGGGCCCGAGCTTCTCCAGGCTCTCCATCGGGTCCTCGAGCGTCCATGCGGCGTTGCCTGAATCCATGTTGGCTCCCACGAATTCCCGTCCGGCCGACTCGATGAGCAGGATCAACTCATCGGCCGTCATGTCGCCGGCATGGTTCTCGACCGACACCTTCACCCCCAGATCCAGCGCCTGGTTCCGGCAGGCCTTGAGCACCTTGACCGTGTCGGCGATGCGGGCCTCGATGCCGCCCGGGGTCTTCCGATCGTCGCGCGAACCGAGCACCACCCGGAAGGCCGACGAACCCACCGCCTTGGACAAACGAAGCCCCAGCGACAGGTGCTCCTCGGCGGTTCCCCAGTCCTTCTTGAACGACTTGGAGGTCGGGCAGATGCTCCACGAGCCGAGAAGGATCTCCACTCCCTTGTCGGCCGCGTATTTCCGGAGCTCCGATGCGGCGGAGGTCTCCAGCGAACCGAGCGAAGCCAGGTCGGTGATGAAGAGGGTGTCGAGCTTCAGGCCCACCGCGTAGTCGACCAGTTCCCTCCCCTTCCAGCCCCAACCCCGCACGGCGAAATTGTCGATGCCGAGTTTGATGCGGTTGCCCGAGGCGTCATGGCGGGGCGCGACGGCGGCCGAGGCGACGGAGGGCACGAGGACGGAGGCGCCGGCCACGGTGGCGGCGGTGAGGAAGGTGCGGCGGTTCATGGCGTGGCCAGAGCTTTCGCCGGGACACGGCCCTTTGGCCAGATCGGAAACGCGGCGGGGCCAAGCCCGGGGGTTCACGCGTCGCGGGAGGACACCGGTGGAACCGAGGCATGCCCCAGGCCATAGGCTTCGGCCAACCGGCGGCCCATCCGGGTTTCGGAGCCCGACTCCATGAACCACCACTTCAGGTACAAACCGTGAAGTCCGCTCCACAGGCACCAAATGACAAACCCAAGGCCCCAAACACCCCCATCCATCTCGTACTTCAGCCTCCAAGAACTCCAGAGAACCATCCCCCCCCAGACCGCAGTGAAATGCAACGTGTACACCGAGAAGAAGGACGAGGGTCGCTCGAAACTGAACCCGCTGAACTTGGGCGAAGCATGGGGATAAAAATAATCCGCCTCCAACTCCGAGGCGATGAGCACCGGCCGGCCCAACAGCACATTGATGCGGGCCTCGACGGCCCGGGCATGGACCCGGGCAAAGTCGCAGAAGTGCAGGAAGAATGACGCTGTGACCCCGGTGGTCACCAAACCGAAGCAAACCAACAGCAAGCCCATCCAGCGGTCCCACACGATCAATCCGCCGGCCACCAACGTGGACACCAACAGCAGAGCGAAGAATTTGCGGTTGTAGGCGTATTGCATGGCCCGCATCCGCTCCAACTGGCGCGTCAGGGCATCGTATTCCAGCCGGGTTCGATCCGCGGGTGATAGTCCGCTGACATCGAGAGGGAGTTGTGAATCCGGTTTCATTCGGAGGTTTCTTGGGCGGGGATCGGTTGGCTGGCGGCACCCTTCACCGCCTTGAACATGGCCAGGCAACGTCCCCGTTGCACGTCGTGTTGGACGATGGGGGGCGCATACCCGCACCGGGAGAGGAGCAGCGGACGGGTCCAGGGCTCATGGATGCAGTCGCTCGGCGCATCCCGGAGTTCCGGCACCCAGCGGCGGACGAAGGCCCCCTCCGGATCGCATTTCAGTCCTTGGGTCACCGGATTGAAGATGCGGAAGTACGGGGCGGCATCGGTCCCGCAACCGGCGCTCCACTGCCAGCCTCCGTTGTTGGCCGCCAGATCGCCATCGACCAGGGTCCGCATGAAGTACCGTTCGCCCCGCTGCCAGGAAACCATCAGATCCTTGGTGAGGAACATGGCCACGATCATGCGGAGCCGATTGTGCATCCAACCGGTGGCGTTCAGACACCGCATGGCGGCATCGACGATCGGATAGCCGGTCTGTCCGTGGCACCAGGCATCGAACTGGGCATCGGTGCCCTCCCATTGGATCTGGTCGTACTCCGAACGGAAGGCCCCGGACGCGACGCGGGGATGGTTGGCGAGGATCTGGATGTAGAACTCGCGCCAGATCAGTTCGCTGAGCCACGTGTCGCAGGATTTCTGGGCCGCGGCGGTCGATGCGCGCGCCCGGGCCGACTGGAGTCGCTCGAGCACCGTCCGGATGCCCACCGTGCCGAAGCGGAGATGCGGCGACAGGCCGGAGGTGCCCGAGGGTTCGGAGAGGACATTCCGCCCGTGGTCGTACTCGGACACCCGATCCTGGAGGAATCGGTCCAGCGACTCCAGACCCGCACGCTCCCCCGAAGGACACGGGCTTTGGACCATCCGATGCCCCAGCGCCTCGGATGCTTCCGGAAGGGGGAGCGACACCAGTTCGGCCGCCGGGGCTTTCGGAGGGCCGAGCCGGGGTTCGGGCCACGACACGGGCCGGGCCTTCCAGGCCTTCGAATAGGGGGTGAACACGCTGAAGACCGTGCCCGTGCGGGTGAGCACCTCGCGGCCTTCGTGCAGCACCATGTCCTTGTGGGACCGGAGGGCGATCCCCTGTCCGGTGAGGGCGGCCTCGACCCGGGCATCCCGGGCGACCGAATAGGGTTCGTAATCCCGGTTGACGAAGACCGCGGCCGCACCCGCCTCACGGGCCAGCACCGGGAGCGCCTCCTCCGGGCGACCCCTGCGGATGATGAGACGATGTCCCAGGCTCTCCAGATTGCGGGAGAGGGACTGGAGCGAACGCAGCAGGAAATCCACCCTCGCCGGCCCGACGTCGGGAGACCGAAGGATGGCGTCGTCCCAGCAGAAGACGGGGACCAACCGCTCCGATTCGCTGTAGGCCTGCCACAAGGCGGTGTTGTCGGTGACCCGGAGGTCTCGGCGGAACCAATGCAGGGCCGTCTTCAAGGGCAAAGGCTTAGCACGGGCCATCGAATGTTCAACTCGGGGTTCCGGGCGGGGATTCGGTATTCCACGGGTCGGGGAGAAGCGTTCCACCATCATCGCGATCCGTCATCGCATCCGAAGGGAGGCTCCAAAATAAGAATGCCAGGGTACCCACGGCAGACGCGGGACAAGCACCGTTGCTGCCTTCCGGCCCTGGCGGGGTTCACAAGCCCGCGTTCCATGGGCCCTGGCGCGAGGAAGCTAGGGTGACGGATCCCCGGCGAACAAGGGGGAATTCCCACAATCGGCCCAAGAGGGATGCCCGCCTCCGCAACCGGTGCCCGGCGATCAGCGCCCGGCCATTGTTCCCGGATTCAACACTTCCAGGAGCCCGCCGAGGGTCTCCATGAACGCGTCGGTCAGGACCGGTCCATAGAAGCACATGGTGCGGGACTCGTAACTGTCGAGCGACTGGTACCGGGTGGGCAGCACATATCCCAGATAGTCGCCATTGAAGCTGGTCACGGCGCACCGCATCCCGGCCGATCTGGCCTTGGCCTTCAATTCCAACGACAGTTCGCCGGAGAAGTCGCAGGGGGCCGAAAGCCACACCCAGGGACCGATGCGCACCCCTTGGAGCGTCGTCCGCCCCGAGACGGGCAGCACCCGCTCGGCAGCCCAGGGGCGGAGTTGCCATCCATCACCCAGCCGCACGCGGAGAGGCGGGAGATCGAGCGACACCGCCACGGAGCCCAGCACGACCTCCGACTGCATCGGGCACTCCCGACTCCGGTCGAGAACCTTGCGGGCCAGGGAGCGGCCCAGCGCCCGGGCACCATCCCATCCCGGCCCGGGGGCCCGGGGCCCCTGGCTTCCCACCGCTCCGGCCGCGAACATCGCCAACCCACCGGTCTCCGATTCCACGGCCTCCTGCCAGGCTCCGGGATAATCCCCATGGAAACGCATCTCACCCGCCCCCACGACGGTCGCGTGGGCTCCGTAGGATCCCCAAAAGGCTTCCTGCCCGTCCTCTCGCCGGACCCGCAGGAAGGCGAACTCGGGATCCACCGCGCCCGAATCGCCCACCAGTCGATTGCGGATGCCCTCCGGTGCATCGAACGCATCGAAACCGATGGAAGCCGGAGCCATCGACTCCAGTGCGCGCCGGGCCACATCGGTCATGCGGGTCGTCAGCAAGGTGCGCACCTCCGGCACGAAGGGGCCTCCGAATTGCTCGGCCACCCAACCCTCGCCCCACCCCCCGAGGCTGCCGTGGGTGTGGGTCGCGGTGAAATACACCTGATCGCGCCGCAACCCTGGCTTCGACGCCAGACCCGCCACCACCGCCTGGGCCACTTCACGGGGAACGATCAGCAGATCGGAGGCGATCAGGACCACCCGCTGGTCCCCGACCTGCAGGGCCAGGGCCTTGGTCCACAGGTCCTGAAGCACGCCGGTGGCGGGTTTCCCCCGGCGCGCCCCGTAGCCCGCCAGCGGCAGTGCCGGGGATGGATCGGGGACTCCGTCGACCGAAACGCCGAGGGCAGGGATCAGGCGTTCGCGCGCCCACCCTGCCCGCAATGGACCCGAGGAAATCCCCGGGGAACGGCGTTGCGCCTCGAGCGAACCCTGCACCGATGCGCGTCGAGGCTCCGAAGCCCAGGGAGTGGGAGCCTCCAACGGAGCGAGGACAGCCATCATGGCCGCAACACCGCAGCCGAGGATTCCAGCCAACCCCCTGAAACCCCATCGCCAACATCCGGACATGCGTCCACCTTGGGCGATGTCAGGGCCCATTTCCAGCACCAGGCGCCCGAGCAAAAGGATGGAGTCGACGGATCCAGGAAGGCGGCATCTGGGAAACGACGGTACCGGACGTTTTTGCCGCCAAACCCGCCGAACTCGGGTCGAAACCGGCCGTTTTGGTCCCGTCCTCGGCAAAAACCCCTGTTTCTGGGCGTTTTGACGTCTGGCACGGCCGGTGCTTCAAGGGCCTCGCCATGAGTAGCGTCGCCGAAATCGACATCGCCAAGACCCTTCAGGTGCAATTGCCCCTGGGACTCTTGGGGTTTGAGCCGATCAAGACCTACTCGCTCATCGCCAAGCCGGATCAGGAACCGTTCCTGTGGATGTCGGTCCCCGATGGCGAGGACCTCGCCTTTCTGGTGGTGCCTCCGAGCTTCATCCTGCCCGACTACGCGCCGGACCTGAGCGATGACGATGCCGACTTCCTGGAGATCCGTCATCCCGACGACGCCCTCGTCCTGAACATCGTGACCCTCCGGTCCGGTGGAGCCGCAACGGTCAACCTCAAGGGACCGATCGTGATCAACCGCCACACGATGATCGGGAAGCAGGTCGTGCTGAGCCGATCGGACTATGCGATCCAGCACCCGATCCGATCGGCCTGAGACGCGCAAGAAACCAAGGAGGGTCCCATGCTGATACTTTCAAGGAAAACCGGGGAGAGCGTCGTCATCGACGGACGGGTGATCGTGAAGATCATCCGCACCGATGGCGACACCGTGAAGGTGGGCATCGAGGCCCCCTCCAACATCCCCGTCCACCGGCAGGAGGTCTACGAGGAGATCCAACGGGCCAACCGCGAGGCCGCCACGCGCGCTCCGCTCAGCCAGGTGCCCTCCCTCGCCCATGTCAAGGCCAAAGCGCCCGCGGCCCATCCCCTTTCCAGTCCTGCCACCAACCAAAACCATAGCAAAACAGTATGATCATCAGTTCAAACTTGGCGGCGCAATCGGCCGCCAATGACCTCACCAAGACGTCGGCGGCGCTGACGAAGTCCCTGGCCAAGCTGAGCTCGGGTTCACGCATCGTGAACGCCTACGATGACGCCGCCGGCGTGGCCATCAGCCTGCGCTTCGACGCCAAGATCGAGCGGGCGAACGCTGCGCGGGACAACGTGGCCAACGCCATGTCGTTCACCAACACCCAGGACGGTTACCTCAAGCGGATCTCCACAACGCTCAACCGCATGAGCGAGCTGGCGATGCTGTCCCTCGACGGCACGAAGAGCAACGCGGACCGGGCCCTCTACGAGAACGAGTACACCCAGCTCAGCAGCTACATCACCAACGTGGCCGGCAAGGAGTTCAACGGGGTGAACCTGTTCTCCAACGCCACCGTCTCGTCGGTGATCGACTCCGAGGGCACGACCTTCGACATGGGCGGGGTCAACCTCGCTTCGCTCACCTATACCGCCGTCACCAGCAGCTCGATCGCCAGCACCAGCGCCGCGACGACCGCGCTGACCGACATCCGCACCGCGATCACCCAGCTGGCCTCGGACCGGGCCACCATCGGCGCCTTCCAGTCCCGGCTCAACATGGCCAACGAAGGTCTGGCCGCCACCATCGAGAACTTCACGGCCGCCAGCTCGGTCATCAAGGATGTCGACGTGGCGCGCGAAAGCACCGAATTCTCGCGGCAGAACATCCTCAACCAGTCCACCACGGCGATGTTGGCCCAGGCCAACCAGCTGCCCCAGTCGGTCCTTCGTCTCCTGCCCCAGTGATCCGGGACCGAACCATCAATGCTTTCCTAGACAACTAGAACCCTCCTCAACCGCAGAAGCCCATGATCATCGGATCCAATCTGGCCGCACAGACCTCGGCCAACGAACTCACCCGGACTTCCGCCGCTCTCTCCAAATCGCTGGCGAAACTCAGCTCCGGTTCCCGGATCGTCAACGCCTACGACGACGCGGCCGGCGTGGCCATCAGCATGCGCTTCGACTCCAAGCTCGAGCGGGCGCATGCCGCGAAGGACAACGTCTCGAACGCCCAGTCATTCACGAACACCCAGGATGGCTACCTCAAACGGGTCGCCAAGACCCTGAACCGCATGAGCGAACTGGCGATGCTCTCGCTGGACGGCACCAAGAGCGACGCCGATCGCGCGCTCTACAACAACGAGTTCGTGCAGCTCAAGGGCTACATCACCGACATCTCCGGAAAGGAGTTCAACGGCGTCTCGCTCTTCTCGACGGCCAACATCGAATCGGTCATCGACTCCGAGGGCACCTCCCTCGTGATGAACGGGATCAACCTGGGTGCGAGCTCCACCACCTACAACGCCGTCACCCAGACGGCCACCAGCATCGCGACCACCTTGGCCGCCACCACCGCACTGAGCCACATCCGCAGCGCGGTCACGGAATTGGCCGCCGACCGGGCCAAGATCGGGGCCAACCAGTCGCGCCTGAACATGGCCGCCGACTATCTTGCCGCAACGATCGAGAGTTTCACGGCCGCGACCTCCGCCATCAAGGACGTCAACGTGGCCACCGAGAGCACCGAGTTCTCCAAGCAGAACATCCTCAACCAGTCGACCACTGCGATGCTCGCCCAGGCCAACCAGATTCCCCAGTCCATCCTGCGACTCCTGCCGAACTGAAGCTTCCGATAGGGGTGTACGGGAACCCCATCGATCCTTCCAAAGCACGATCGGTCCGAGGCCGAACGGGTGCGTCCATCCCGCCGAATCCGTGGTTTTCCAGTGGCCGTCTGCAGGGCGTGTCGACTACTCTTTCCGGGTCCCGGGTAGGTCCCCGCAACGAAACCCGACGGTTTGCGCGCGAGGACGATCGACCGGGAAACACGATTCCCCGCTACGATCCCGATGAACACCGTCACGCAACTGAAGACCGTCCGGAAGAACACGAAGTCCAAGGTCGAGGCCGAACTCTCCCGCACCGGAGGCCTGCTGCGCCTCGCACCGGCCTGGGTCCCCCGCTCCTTCCTGCAACCGGGTCTCCGCCTCAAGCTCCATCCGGACGACACCTACGCCTACGGTGCCAATCGCGGCGGCATCGATGAACGCTGGTTCGCATCGACGACCGAGGCGGCCAACGAAGGCCGGGTCCCGGACGAAGGCCTCAGCTACGTGGTGGTGGGCAAGGAACGCTTCACGCTCCGCCAGGCGGTCGAAGACACCGGCGCCACCCTGGTGGGCAAATCGATCTGGAAGAAGTACGGCCGCTGGCCCGTGTACTCGAAGTTCTTCGACAACATGGGCCCGATCCCGCACCACATGCATCAGTCGGCCAAGCAGGCCAAACTGGTGGGTCAGGAAGGCAAGCCCGAGAGCTACTACTTCCCGCCGCAGCACAACAATGTCGGAAACAATTTCCCCTACACGTTCATGGGCTTCGAACCGGGCACGACCAAGGCCCAGGTCCGCAAGTGCCTCGAGGACTGGAACAAGGGCGACAACGGCATCCTCGACCTGTCCAAGGCCTATCGCCTGAAGCCGGGCACCGGGTGGCTGATCGATCCCTGCATCCTCCACGCCCCGGGCAGCCTCTGCACCTACGAACCGCAGTGGGGCAGCGACGTGTTCGGCATGTACCAGAGCATGGTCGAGGGACGCTATGTGCCCTGGAGCCTCCTGGTGAAGGACATGCCCAAGAAGTACCATCAGGATCTCGACTTCATCGTCGAGCAGCTCGATTGGGACAAGAACGTCGATCCGAACTTCAAGGACAACCACTATCTGGAGCCGGT
>JBEGWF010000062.1:0-3425 GCA_041177965.1 Verrucomicrobiota bacterium
TCCAATGAACCAATGGTGCATGGGCACAATGCACGAAGGGCCCAGTTGGACCAACACGATCCTCATCATGGATTCGCTTCTGTACCGCTACGTGGGATCGCTGGCGGTCTACAAGTGTCCCTCGGACCGGGCCACCACCCGTAGCCCGTTCGGGGTCGGCGGCGGCATCCCCAAGGTGAGAAGCCTGGCAATGAGCTGTTTCATGAACCCGCTGCCCGGACAGGAGCGCACCAGCGGTCGTTCCTACAAAAAGCAGAGCGACTTCATCCTTGGCGCGTCGATGACTTGGGTGACGATCGATGAGAACCCGGCCTCGATCAATGACGGCTGGTTCGTCCATGAATCGAGGACCTCGTGGGTCGATTATCCCGCCTCGTACCACAACAGCGCCGGTGGGTTGTCGTTCGCCGATGGTCATTCCGAGATCAAGAAGTGGCGTTCGCCGATGCTCACCACCTACGGACAGCGCGCTCGGACCGACGCCCGTTTGGATACCCTCGACGCAACCTGGCTCTACGAGCGCACCACGACCTACTGACCCGTTCGGGCCCTTCACCGGAGCTGGAGAAGGGTTCGTCAGGGATGCCCCGGGGTGAGGCGGTGGGCCTGCTTCACCCGCGGTGTGGCTCTTGTGTGACGTTGGCTGGCGAAGCTTGTTCCGTCAGCGGGGATGGGTAGGGTATCCACCATGGCAAGGGTGCATTCGGTGCTAGCGTTGGCGGGTCTACTGGGGATGGCGGCGATCGATGGGGCGGCGGCCTTGCCGCGGAAACTGGCCTCGTCGGTCGAGCGCCTCAAAGCGGTGGGACCTGCGGGGCAGGGGAATGCATCGGCGCAGGTGGCCTGGAACGACGTGGCCAAGGCCAAGGTCTCCCAGATCCCCGACCTGCTCCTGGCGATGGACGGAGCCAACGACTACGCGCTGAACTGGATCCGCGCGGCGATCGAGGCCGCGGTGCACCGTGAATTGGCCGCAGGTTCCAAGCTCCCGGTGAAAGCGCTCGAGGCGGTCCTCCGCGATACCCGACACCACCCGCGGGCCCGGCGTCTCGCCTTCGAATTGATCCAGCGTGTGGACGCACCGAAGGCCCAGACGATCCTGCCCGATTTCCTCCAGGACCCCGGTTCCGAATTGCGCCGGGATGCCGTCGCCCAACTCATGGGCCGTGCGGCCGGACAAACCAACGGGCCGAAGGCCACCGCGGTCGCGACGTACCGGCAAGCCCTCGGATACTCGCGGGAGGCCGATCAGATCGAGGACATCGCCAAGCGCATGCAAGACCTGGGAGACAAGGTCGATCTGGCCAAGACCTTCGGCTGGGTTTCAAAGTGGCAGTTGATCGGGCCGTTCGACAACACCGGCGAGGCGGGCTTCGCCAAGGTGTATCCGCCCGAGGAGCGACTCGACCTGGGGGCTGAGCTGCCGGGCAAAGCCGGACCGGTGAAGTGGTTTCCGTATGAGACCCGCAGCGAGTACGGCCTGGTCGATTTCAACCAGGCGATCTCGTCGCTCAAAGGCGCGGTGGGCTATGCCACGGCCGAGTTCTGGTGCGATTCGGCCCGCACCGCCCAGGTGCGCCTGGGCTGCAAGAACGGCTGGAAGGTCTGGGTCAATGGCACGCTGATCTTCGGACGCGATGAGTACCACCGCTCGGCCGAGATCGATCAGTACCGCATGGCCGTGTCGCTGAAGGCCGGCAAGAATGTGATCCTCGTCAAGTGCGCCCAGAACGAGCAGACGCAGGACTGGGCCAAGGAGTGGGAGTTCCAACTCCGGGTCACCGACGAGCAGGGCACTCCGATCGTTTCCACCCGCTGACCGCGTTTCCGAATCTCGCCGACCCACTCCCATGAATCTCTCTTCGCTCTTGGCCGCGACGCTCGCGGTGATGTCACCCCTCGGGGCCGCCGACTGGACGCAATTCCGCGGTCCCAACGGAGACGGCGTGTCTTCCGAGACCGGCCTCCCGACCCGTCTGGAACCGACCTCGATCACCTGGTCGATCGCGCTGCCGGGCCGGGGCTTCTCGTCGCCGCTGATCGTGGGCGACAAGGTCTTCGTGACGGCCGGCAGCGGCGCCCGGCAAGACCGCCTGCATGTGCTGTGCTTCCGGGTGACCGACGGTGTGCTGCTTTGGGAACGCCAGTTCTGGGCCACCGGCCGGACGATGACCCACGAGAAGATCGGTGCGGCCACTCCGACTCCGGCCTCCGATGGCAAGGCCGTGTACGCGATCTTCTCGTCGAATGACTGCGTCGCGCTCGATCTCGAGGGCCGTCTGCTGTGGTTCCGTGGGTTGGGGCGCGATTATCCGAACGCCAGCAACTCGCTGGGCATGTCGTCGTCGCTGGTGGTCATCGATGGCGTGGTCGTGGCCATGGTGGAGAACGACAGCGAATCGTTCACCGCCGGGCTCGATGCGCGTTCCGGGGTGAACCGCTGGAAGCTCGATCGACCCAAGAAGGCCAACTGGACCTCGCCCGTGGTTTTCAAGGCGGCCGGTCAACCCAACCGGGTGCTGCTGCAGTCGTCGCAGGGGATCACGGCCGTGGACCCTGCGACCGGCAAGGTGGTGTGGGACGTGACCGATGGCGCCTCGACCGTGCCGTCGCTGGTGGTGAACGGAGGGCGATTGGTGGTTCCGGCCAACGGCATCACGGTGCTGGAACCCGCCGCGGGCGGGACCAAGCCCCAGTCGGTCTGGCGCTCGGCGCAATTGCGGCCGGGAACGGCCAGCCCGGTGGTCGTCGGGGAGCGTCTGCTCACCTTGAACGACGGAGGCATCCTGACCTGCGCCGATGTCCGCGACGGCAAACGGTTGTGGCAGTTGCGGCTCAAAGGGTCGTTCAGCGCCACCCCGGTGTCGGCGGGCGGGCACCTGTATTGCGTGAGCGAAGACGGTCGGGTGCAGGTGGTCGATCCGTCGAAGGCCGAGGGGGTGGTGGTCAGTGAACTGCCCCTCGGACAGACCGTCATCGGCACTCCTTCCATCGCCGCCGGTTCGCTGTTCGTCCGAAGCGATGCCCGCTTGGTGCGCCTGGGCGGAACCGCCCTTCGGTGATGGGAGTGAAGGGCTCGAAGCTTCCCTTGGAACCCGGTTTTTCGGATCATCGAGGTCATGAACTCCCGTGCCTGGTGGTGGATGGCCCTCCTGTGTCTCGCCGGTTGTGCCACCTCCGGTGAACGATCGGTGAAGCCTACCGCCATGACCCTCCATCTGCGCTCCCAGACCGCCGGTCCGTCGGGCACCGTCGTGGCCCAGGAGCGTGTCGAAGCCTGGGATCCCCGCCGCACCGCCATCATCGTGTGCGACCTGTGGGACGACCACTGGTGCAAGTCGGCCTCGGCCCGCGTGGGCGAACTGGTCGAACCGTTGAACCGCACCCTCGACGCGGCCCGCAAGCAGGGCGTTTTCGTGATCCAC
>JBEGWF010000063.1:0-12883 GCA_041177965.1 Verrucomicrobiota bacterium
CGGTGAATGCCGACAGCGGAATCTTTTTGCGCGGGCCGCAGTTGCAGTGCCGCGATTATCTGGTGGCGGGCCCGTACAAGGTCCTCAAGAAGTACAAGCCGCAGGACTGGAACCAGATCGAGGTGGTGGTGAAGGACAATGTGGCGCATTGCACCTGCAATGGTGAGGTGTTGGAGGCCGCGCTGAAGTTGCCCGAGACCGGCCCCATCGGTCTCGAGGCCGACCGCGGGCAGATGGAGTACCGCCGGATCCGGGTGAAGGAAGGCGCAGTCAAATAGGTTGTGATGGGGTTGGGCCCGGGCGTCTCCCCGGGCAATCCGGGAGGGGCTTTCGATGTTCCCTCGGGCGACCCGCGCGCGCAGGATGGGGCCGTGACGAGACGGTCCCTCCTTGGTCGCCTGGCGCGACGGTTGCCGCCGGGCGAATTGATCTTCACCCCGGAAGTCCTGGCCGCCCATGCCGGCGACAAGTGGTTCGCCTCACATCCGCCCGAGGCCGTCGCCCTGCCCAAAACGGTGGAGTCGGTGTCGCGGATCCTGTCCTTCGCGTCGAAGCACGGTATTCCGGTGACGCCTCGAGGGGCGGGCCACGGGTATGTGGGCGGGTGTGTGCCCGTGCAGGGCGGCATCGCCCTCTCGGTGGCCGGCATGAACCGCATCGTGGAGATCGACGCCGACGATTTCGTGTCGGTGGTCCAACCGGGCGTGCTGACCGCGACCCTGCAGGAGACCGTCGAGCGACAGGGCCTGTATTATCCGCCGGATCCGGCCAGCCGCGCCGATTGTTCGATCGGCGGCAACATCGCCACCAATGCGGGGGGGCCGCGATGTCTGAAGTACGGCGTCACCCGGGATTATGTCCTCGGGCTCCAGGTGGTCCTCGCCGATGGAACGGTGACCCGTCTGGGCGGCAGGACCCACAAGAACAAGACGGGTTTCGACCTGCATCGGCTCTTCGTGGGCAGCGAAGGCATGCTCGGGGTGGTCACCGAGGCGACCCTCAAACTGCTGCCGCTCCCGGCCTACCGCGCCTGCATCGGGGTGGGATTCGCCGACATGAAGACGGCCGCCCGGGCGATCCGGGCCCTGTTCGCGGCCCGATTCCTTCCCAGCGCTCTCGAGCTGGCCGATGGTTTCACGGTCGATGCGGCTCGGCGGCGGACCGGCTCGAGACTGCTCCGCGGGGCCGGAGCACTCATGATCGTGGAGCTCGACGGCCGTGAACGGGGCGTCCGCTCCGAGATCGCCGAGCTCGCGCGCCTGCTTGCGAAATTCCGGCCGACCTTCGTCCAGCGGGGCCTGGGTCCAGAGGGTTGCGAACGCTTCTGGAAGCTACGGAGGGAATTCAGCTACTCGCTCCGGGACACGGGGCTCACCAAACTCAACGAGGATGTGGTCGTGCCTCGGGGATCGCTCGAGGCGCTGTTCCGATTGGGGGCGGACCTGCAGAGGAAGCACGGCATCCGGGTCGCCTGCTTCGGGCACGCCGGCGATGGGAACATCCACGTCAACCTGATGCTCGACGAGTCGGTGCCGGCGCAGCGGGCGGCGAGCGACCGCGCCCTCGACGAACTCTTCCAGGGCATCGTGGCATTGGGGGGCAGCATCACGGGAGAACACGGGGTCGGGCTGGCCAAGCGACCCTGGTGGGACATCGCCGTGACCCGGGAGTCGGACGCGCTGCATCGCCGCGTGAAGGGGGCACTCGACCCGGCGGGCATCCTCAATCCCGGAAAATTCCTGGGCTGAAGGCTCCGGGTCACAGCCGAGGGTTCATCTGCATCATCAGGCGGCGTTGAAGATCCTCGGCCGGATTCACGCCGCTGAGCTTGAGCTTGGTGTGCAGGGCGGCGACCTCGATCACCCGGGCGATGTCGCGTCCGGGCCTCACGGGCAGGTCCATGTGGGGGATCTCGATCCCGAGGAAGTTCGCGTGCCCCTGGTCGAGGCCCAGGCGATCGATCTCGCCGGCCTTCTCCCAGACCTTGAGGGTGACCACGAGGTCGACCCGCTTCTCGGACCGGATGGCCGCGACCCCGAACAGCGCGGCGACGTCGATGATGCCGATGCCGCGCACCTCCATCAGGTTGCGCGTGAGCGCCTTGCCGGTACCGAGGAGCTCCTTGCCGTCGGCCAGGGTCAGGCAGACGATGTCATCGCAGACGAGGCTGTGGCCGCGTTCCAGCAATCCGAGAACGGCCTCGCTCTTGCCGATCCCGCTCTCGCCCTGGATGACCACTCCGATGCCCTGGATGTCGACCATGCAACCGTGGATCTGGGTCCGCGGGGCGAAGAGTTGCTCCAGCGCCAGCGTGGCCTTGTTGATGAACTTCATGGTCACCAATTCGGTCTGGAACACCGGCACTCCGCGGTCGTCGGCCGCGGCGAGGAACTCGGGCTCCGGACGGATCCCCCGGCACAGCACCACGCAGGGGATCTTCTGCCGGAAGAGGTCGCGGTAGCGTTGGCGCCGGAGGTCCGGGTCGATGGAACCGAGGTAGGAGGTCTCGACCGCCCCGAGCACCTGCACGCGTTTGTTGGCGAAATAGCGTCGGAAACCGGCCAGCGCCAATCCCGGCCGGTTCACCGTGGGTTCCTGGATGAGGCGGTCGAGGGAATTGCCGCCGGTGAGCAGTTTCAGTCCCAGCGGTCCGGCGTGGTCGGTGTAGAATTTCTCGACGGTGACGTTGGACGGCTTCATGGGCGGGACCTTCTGGGGATTCACATGTTGAACTCGGGGCCTAGATAGATGTCGCGCGCCTTGGGATCGTTGACGAGGAACTCCGCCGTCCCCTCCACCAGCACCTTGCCCTGGTGGATCACGTAGGCCCGGTCGACGAGGCGCAGGGTTTCCCTCACGTTGTGGTCGGTGATGAGGATGCCCAACCCGCGGTCGCGCAATCGCCGGACGATCTTCTGCACCTCGTACACCGCGATCGGGTCGATGCCGGCGAACGGTTCGTCGAGCAGCAGCAGTTTGGGCGAGGTGACCAGCGCGCGGGTGATCTCGAGCCGGCGCTTCTCGCCGCCGCTCAACTGGTAGGCGTGGCTCCTGGCCAAGCGGGTCAGGTCCAGTTCATCGAGCAGGTGGGCCAGTCGGGATTGACGCTCGGCGGACGAACCCTCGCAGGTCTCCAGGATGGCGAGGATGTTCTCCTCCACCGTGAGCTTGCGGAACACGCTGGGCTCCTGCGTCAGGTAGCCGATCCCGAGGCGTGCCCGCCGGTGCATGGGCAACCGCGTGATGTCGGTGCCCATGAACCGGACCGAACCGGCATCGGGACGCACCAACCCGACGGTCATGTTGAAGGAGGTGGTCTTGCCGGCGCCATTGGGACCGAGGAGCCCCACGATCTCGCCCGCGCCGACCCGGATCGAGACGCCAGCGACCACCCGCCGGCCCGAATAGGCCTTGGCCAGTCCTTCGACCGACAGCAGTGGGGCGGATTCCCGTTCGGCGGCCTTGGGCGGGTTCTTGGCGGCGGAGGCCATGTTCAGCGGGGTTTCGGCGCGTTGGTGCCGCGGTTGAAGAGGGTGGACCCCTTGAGGATGTCGGCCGGCAATTCGATCCGGTAGGGCCCACGATTGCGCATCGTGCGGGACTTCAGGTCGTACACGAGGGCGTCGGTCCCGATCATGGTCCCCGAGGCCGTCTCGATGCGGGGTTCGCCCGTGAGGATGAGGATCTCCTCCCGTGATCCGTACTCGGCCTGCCTGCCGAAGGCCCGCACCACATTGGTCGAGCCGTTGGCACCGGGTTGATACAGTTCGATCACCACGCTGCCGGACGCCACCAGCGACTGCAGCTTGCCTCCGGTCGGCACCGCCCCCGACGCCCCGGGGGCCTTGTCCTGGGGCAGGGCCGCCCGCAGATCGTCGCAGGTGATCCGAAGGGTGCCCGGAGCCTCGACCACGACATGGTCCCACAGGTGGTAGACGCCCTTCTCCAGTTCCAGCACGCAGTTGGTGGCCGACAGGAGGATCCGGTCCTGCTGCTGAGCCAGGGCCCGATCGGGGGCGAGGGTCATCCACAGGGGCAACAACAGGCAGACGAGGGCGGAGGGAACGCGGCAGGTCATGGAGAGGCGGGTTTGGACTGGAAGAGGCGCGTGCGCAGTTCGATCTGGACCGAGTTGCTGACGGTCAGGCGTTTCTCGGTGCCGTCGAACTGGAATCCGCGGCCTTTGATGGAAACGCCGTCGGCCTCGCGGCGCGCGGAGAAGATTCCCGCGGATCCGGCGTCACGGGTGGTGACATCCACCCGGCAGGAGGGGGATTCGATGATGAAGTCGGAGCGTTCATCGGACCGGAAGGATTCCAACCGGAGGCCGGTGACATCCCAGAGCGCCGGTACGAGCCCGCCCTTGCCGGAGGTCACCGGAGACGCCTCGGTCGAGGAGAAGCGCAATTGGACGCGGCCGGTGACGTTGTCGCGCAGACTGATGCCCCACTGACGGATGGTGGCCGCGGTGGCGCGATCCGGGACCGGGGCCGATCCGGACGGTGCGGTGCCCTGGGCCAGGGCGCCGAGGGCCAACAGGCCCGCGAGGGCGGTCGGCCAGGATCGGTGTCGCGGCGAGGGCATGGCGGGGAGTCTTGGAATCGGGGCTCCGTCTTAGGAAGCGAATTTCTCGACCAACCGGTCCCAATGCCCCTGGGCCTTGAGCAGCAGATCGACCGCCTCCCGAACGGCTCCATGGCCTCCGGGTTTGTGCGTGACCCAGTGGGCGATGCGACGGGCCTCCTCGATGGCGTCGGCCGGTGTTATGGCCAACCCGGCCCGCTTGAGCGCGGCGAGGTCGACCCAGTCGTCGCCCATGTACAGGACCTCGCTCCAGTCGATGCGGGTCTCGCTCAGCCATCCTTCGATCGCGGCCACCTTGGGGCCCGAGGATTGGTGGAGGAAATCGATCTTGAGGTCCTGGGCGCGCTGGATCGTGGCCTCGCTCGGACGCGCCGAGACCCAGCCCACCCGGATCGACGCCTCGGTCTGGAGAAGCCGGAGTCCCAGTCCGTCGCGGATGTGGAACACCTTGGTCTCGACCCCTCCGCCCATGCCGACGGTGGCGTCGGTCAGCACCCCGTCGACGTCGCAGATGAAGAGGCGAACCCTGCGGGCGCGAGCGATCAGTTCCTCGGAGAAAGACATCCGGGGTCGAAGATCCAGCATCGGGCGGGGGCGGGCAAACAGGAATCCGGTCGCAGGAATC
The DNA here is from genome assembly GCA_041177965.1 of Verrucomicrobiota bacterium. Lineage (GTDB taxonomy): Bacteria > Verrucomicrobiota > Verrucomicrobiia > Limisphaerales > UBA9464 > SXXZ01. The sequence continues at coordinate 5,210 of JBEGWF010000063.1, forward strand.
CGGTCACCCCGAAGGTCCCGTCCCAAGAATGCCGGGAGTGTCAGGGCGCTCCGCGTCGCAGTCGCATCTCCCGGACGTTCGGATTCCATGCATGGCGTTGTGTCAGCCCCCCGGGCCAGCGGACGTGGACCGCGGTCGGGGCGCGGGTGCCGGTGATCAGGACCCGTGAGGAATCCTGGGACCACCAACCGGAGCCGGCGCGGATCTCGATGGCGGGCCCGCTGGAGCTTCCGAACTCGGCGCGGACGACGGCCCCGATGGCCATGGGATTGGCTCCGGGCTGTTCGAGGCGCAGCCCCCAACCGGGCCGGGCACCCCGGTTGTGCAGCAGGGCGGTGGGCCCCGCGTGCTGGGTGACCACCAGGTCGATGCGGCCATCGAGATCGAAATCGCCCGCTGCGCTGCCCCGCCCCTCGCCCGGCAGGACGATGCCCGAGGCCGCCGGCGAGAGCGCCCGGAAGTTGCCGCGTCCATCGCCGGTCAACAGCAGGCCGAGTCCGGCATCATGGCGGGAGGTCTCGGCATCCACCCCGAAGAAGTTCTGGGCCAGGAACAGATCCTGATTCCCGTCACCGTCGAAGTCGGCGGCGGTGATCCCGAAGGCGGGAGCCCACTGGGCCTCCTGGGGCAGGACCCGCACCTCGAAGTGGTCGCCTCGGTTGAGGAAGACCGTGGAGGCATGCCATCGGGACTCCACCCGTCGCGCCCCCGTCGCACGCCCGCCCAGCAGGCCGGGCAATCCACCGCGACCATAGGCCTCGTGGGTGGGCACGGTCTCGGCGGCGAACGGCAGGGCCTCGCGGACGGCCGACAGTTCCCGCCACGGCACCTCGCGTCGGTGGACCGGATCCCACGCGTGGATCAGCGGGGTGACCGTGCCGGGCAGGAACTCGGCATAGGTGATGCGCACGGGATCCCTGGAGGCGTCGATGCGGCCTTCGCCGAAGTTCCACCCCCAGTTGCCGACCGCGAGGTCGAGACGGCCATCGTTGTCGAAGTCCGCCGCGGTGAGCCCGGTCCAGCGCCCCTGATGGTCGAGCCAATCGGCGGGGCGGCCCTCGGCGGTCACCAACGCCGGATTCCACGGGCGAAGCGTCGTTCCATCGGATCGGAAGAACCGCAACGGCCCGAACTCGGCCGCCAGGACCAGTTCCGGTCGGCCGTCGCCCGTGAGGTCGGTGCCGAGCAGTCCCGTGGCCAGACCGGTGTTGGTGAGCGTGAGCCAGGGCGCGTACTGGCCACCCTGGTTTCGGAAGAGACGGGTGTCCGCCGATTCGGGCCAGCGCCCGGGGAGGTATCGACCGGCCAATGCCAGGTCCAGGGCCCCGTCCGAATCCCAGTCGGCCAGGACGACGCTGCCCGAAGCCTGAAGCGACTCGCCGAGGCTCTGGGATTGGTTGGTCCGCAGCAGGGAGCCCAGGGCCGCGGGACCGTTGCTCCCGTCGGTCGGTTGATGACCGGTGGCCAACACGATTCCCTGCCGGTCCATGGCGGCGGCGATGCCGGTCACGGAATGGGCCTGCCCGGCCTTGAGGCTCAGGTCGGGCCTCGGTTGGAAGCCCCCGGCGCGGTCGTTGCGGAAGACGAGCCATTCGCCACGCCCGGCCAGGAGCAGGTCGTCGAACCCGTCGGTGTCGATGTCGAAGAAGGCCACCCCCGGTCCTTCGGTGGACAGGGTTCGAGGCAGCAGGGGTTGCCGCTCCAGATCCTGGGACGGGCGCGGTGGATCGCGATGGTTCAGTGCGGCGGAGATCTCCTCGAACAAACCGCTGCCCGTGCCGGTGCCTGAACCTTCCGAAGGTGTCCGTGCGAGGGGACGTGCCGAATCCTCATGGATCTCGAGGTGCGAGTCGGGCGGGATGCCGGTCACCCGGCTGATCTTGTCGCCGGGCCATCGGACTTCCACCGTCAGTGGCCGATCGGGTCGGGCGGCGAAGACCCGCAGGGCCTGGTCTCCGGACAGATAACGCCCTCCGGCGGCCATTTCCTGGCTTTGGGAAACCGGCCCCCCCTCGACGACGATGCGAGCGCCGATCCCGTGCGTGTTGCCGCCAGCGCCCTTCAGGCTCACCGCCAACCGCGGAGCGCCGGATTCGTTCCGGTGGAGTCCGACGGCCTCGCCCAGATTGCATGTCACCACATCGAGGTCGCCATCGTTGTCGAGGTCGGCCAGCGCCATGGCCGTGGTCACGCCGCGATCCTGGAAGCCCCATTCCCGACTGCGGTCTTCGAAGCGCAGGTTGCGTTGGTTGCGGAAGGCCAGGTTGGCGGTGTCGAGCCGCGGGAAGCGCGAGAGGTTCCGCAGCCGTTGTTCGGCACTCGGAGTGCTTCGCTCGAGCGATTGGGCGGCCAGGATGTCGGCATGCTGCACATCGTGGGCATTGCCGTTGGCCACCAGCAGGTCTTCCCAGCCGTCCAGATCCACATCGATGAAGACCGCGCTCCACGACCACTCGGTGGCGGCGAGACCCGCGAACTGGGCGATCTCGGCGAAGGGACCTCCCGCACGCGCCACATGCAGGGTGTTGCGGGTGACCTCCGGCCGGAAGACCGGGTCCTCGATCGGCGGGCGCAACACCGAGGCCAGGGTGTTCGGCCGCTGCCAGGCCCGCCGTTCCTGGTCCCGGCTGAGCATGTCCACCACGAAGAGGTCGACCAGGCCGTCGCGATTGAGGTCGGCGGCGTCCACGGCCATGGAGCTGAGGCTCTGGTTCCGGAAGAGGGTGCGTGGAGCCGCCTGGAAACCGGCCCCGGCGCGGTTGATCCAGACGCGGTCCTTCCAGTGCACGAAATCGTTGCACACGTAGAGGTCGGGCCATCCGTCGCCGTTCAGGTCGCGGAACATCACGCTCAGGCCCCAATCGGTGGGAGGCGACTCCAGTTTGCGGCCGTCCTCGTCGAGGAAGGTGCCCTCGGTCCACGAAACCGGGGCGAAGTCGCCGCCGCCGCGATTGAGATAGAGGAAATCCCGCTCCCCGCGCTCCAGGATCTCGGCGCCGCCGTCCCGTTCGCCCACCGCGATGAACCGGTCTTCCGGTGTGACCCGGATGGATCCGTCGGCCTCCCGGCGGGCCTCGACCCGCAACCCGGGCGGATGATCCTTGAAGGTGGTGGTCCGATAATTCGTGACGTAAAGGTCGAGATCCCCGTCGCCATCGATGTCGGCCAAGGCCATCGAGGTGGCACCGAGGCGTCGGGCGAGCCGGTGCCGGGTGGATTCGGTGAATCGCCCGGCCCCGTCGTTCAGGAACAGGCGGGTGCCGACCCCGAGCCCGTTGACCAGCAGGTCGAGATCCCGGTCGCCATCGACATCGGCCAGGACGGCGCCGGTGCTGGGTTGATCGGCGCAGGCGGCACCCCCGGCTTCGGGTTGCCGCTCGAAACGCCATCCACCGCGGTTGAGGTACAACTCGTTGGGGCCCTCGAGTCGAGCGAAATACAGGTCGCAGAGTCCGTTGCCATCGACATCCCCGAGGGCCACGCCCGAGCCGTTCTCCAGGATCCGGTTGTTGGCCATGGAAGCCTCGCTCACCGGGTGGGTCGTCGAGACGCCGGTGAGGTCCGCCGGCATCCGGGTGAAGCCCGTTCTTGGGCTCGTGGGGATGGGCAGGGCTCGGATCCGCGCACCGGGAATCTCCCGCCAGTCGCCGGGTCGTGCCTCCGAGGCGCTGTTGGACTGGGCCAGGACGGCCAGTCCCAGCGCGCACCCGGGGAGCAGGATCTTGGGACGCCAGCGCATGGGGAATCTCGGCTGGCTTTAGCAGGATTTCGGCCGCGGAGGGAAGCCCGGACTCCGCGGCCTTCCCGTCGGTTCCCCGGTCGATCCCCGGGGCTCCATGTCCCCTGCGCCCGGGGACGGATCGATGCCGAGAGGTGGGACCGCCCGCGCTCCTGCGCCTGAATCCAGGCGAGGCCACCCGGTCAGCCCGCGGTTTCCGGAGGTCTGGTCAGCACCTCGAGGGCCGCGGCCGCCACGCGATCGGCCGGGATGGAATCCATGCACCGGAAATCGAGCGGACACTGACGCAGGAAGCACGGGGCGCAGGGGGCCGATCCGAGCAGCAGGTGGTGTCTTGGATCGCCCGGAAGTCCCGGCCCGGTGAGTTCGGGCGAGGTGCTGCCGAAAGGGACGACCACCGGGACACCCAGGGCCGCGGCGAGGTGCATGGGGCCGGTATCGTTGGTGATCACCACGCGACACAGGGCCAGGGCCGCCATCAATTCGGCCAGCGTGGTCCGGCCCGCCAGCGAAACGACGGGGAGCCCGTGCAGGCGTCGGGTCAATTCTTCAGCCAGGGGCCCGTCGGCCTTGCCGCCGAATAGCACGAAGTGGCAACCGGTGCGCTGGGCCAGCAAACGGGCGGCTTCGGCGAAACGGTCCAGCGGCCATCGTTTGGCCGGGCCGTATTCGGCTCCGGCATTGAGGCCCATGATGGGGTTTCCCGAGGCGAGCGCGGTCGCCAGGCGGTCGGTCATCGTCCGGATGGCCGCCGGCCCCGCCGCAAGCCGTGGAGGCAGTGGTGTGGGTATGGCTCCGAGATGCGCCACCAACCCGAGGTAATGGTGGATTTGGTGGGAGTGGGTCGGGTAGGTCGCACGGGTCCCGGTCGAGGACGTCGACGCGGTTGTCGTGATCCGCCGGACCTCCTCCACGGTGCGCTTGCGCATCCGAACGATGCCTGCGGGCGAAGCCACCCGGTCGGTCAGGAGCCAACTCCGGGGGATCTTGCCGGAACCGACCCTTCGCGGGATGCCTGCCAGCCATGCCTCGAGAGCGGATCGGAGGGAGTTGGGGAAGATCACCGCCAGGTCGGCATGGATCGAGCGGAGCTTCCGCGACACCGACGGCAAACCCTCATCCGACGCGAAGGTCGCGACCCGGTCGATGGCCGGATGCGAGCTCCACAGGTCTTTGAGCTTCTCCGGGCAGAGCAGGGTGATCCGTGTCTCGGGGAATCGCTCCCGCAGGCGCAGGACCGCCGGGGTGGTCATCACGGCGTCGCCCAGCCAGTTGACACCGCGGACGAGGATGTGACGCGGGGGAGGGGGTTTCATGCGACCGGGGGATGCTCGTGGGCCTGGGACAGCTGGTGGGCCGAGGCCGGTTTCCAGCGGCGATGGACCCAGAACCAGTTGGCCGGATCACGGTGGATGGCGATCTCGTACTGGCGCTGGACATCCCGGACGATGGATTCGATCGCTCGCTCCTCGCCCTGCTCGTTGTGCGTAGGGATCACCGGACCGACTTCGATCCGCCAGCGCGCCAATCCCGTGCGGTAGCAGATGGCCATGGTCAAAGCCGCCTTGTAGCGCAGGGCCACGACGGCCGGAGCCGGACTGCAAGAGCAGGCACGCCCCAGAAAAGGCAGCCATAGCCCCTTGCCCCCGCCGTGTTGGTCCGAGAAAAGCGCAAGAATGGTCCTTTTCTCGCTGAAGAGTTTGGAAACGGCATGGGTCGCCTCGTGCCGTTCGATGAACCACACTCCGGTCAGGCCCCGCAGGCGTTGCAGGACCGAGTCGAGCGGGGCAAACCGTTGGGCCCGGTAGGTGGTGGCCAGGCGCCAATCGGGCCAATGTCCCTGCACATGCGCCAGCAGGTCGAAGCCCCCGAAATGGCCGGTCGCCACGACCAGTCGATCGGCCCCGCTCCGAAGCAGGTCGGCCAGCCCCACGAATTCGATGCGCTCCGCCAGTTCCTGCGGATCCATGCCCGGAGTGCGGATGGCGCAGGCGTAGGCTTCTCCCACCCGTCGGAAGTTCTCGATGGCCAGCGCACGGACCTCGTCGGGACTCATCTCGGGAAAGGCCCGTGCGAGGTTGTCTTCGGCCACGCGGCGGTGACGCCGGTCGATCCGGCAGGCCAGGCCGCCCAGCCGACGCCCGAGTCGGGCCACTGTCACCAGGGGCAGGCGACGGATCAGCCCCAGCAGGGCGGTCAGGAACCATTCAACGACTCGGAGGAACACGGCTTGGGTGTCAACCTGCCACGGAAGCCCGCCTCATTCCAAGGCATCGCGCATGGCCTTGAACCAGTCGCCGCCGTCGTCCTTGTCCACCGGTCGGGAGGCGGCCTCGTCGGCGTCCTCCACGCATTCCGGGGGCAGTTCGCGCAGGAAGGGCGACGGGTGGCAGGGCATCACCTGATCGTAGCGTCGCCGACCGGAGCAGTGGCTGATGCGCAGGGTCTCCTGCGCCCGGGTGATGCCGACGTAGAACAGGCGCCGTTCCTCATCGAGGGTGCCTTCGTCCTTGCTGCGCGAGTGGGGCAGGAGGCCGTCTTCGACGCCGATGATGTGCACATGGGGGAATTCGAGCCCCTTGGCGGCGTGCATCGTGATCAGGGTGACCTGGTCCCCAGTGGCATCCTTCTCCTCCTCGCGTTCCTGATCGAGCGTCACGCCGGCCAGGAATTCGTCGAGCCGGTCCATCGGCTTGCCCAGGTATTCCGGGGCCGCGTCGGGCAACAGCGGGCCGCTCGGCTTCGGCGAGGCCGTCATGTCCGAGAGCAGTCCCTCCGGGTCGTTCTCGAGGTCCACCGTCGGGGTGGCCTTCTTCGGGGCGGTGGCCTCGCGTTTCTTGCGACGGGCCTCCGCGGTCAGTTCCCCGTCGAGATCGTCGAGCAGCTCCTGGATGTTGCGCACCCGGTTGTCGGCCACGTCCTGGTTCTTCTCGCCCCGGCGCAGGTCGGCCAGATACCCCGTCTCATCGAGCCAATGATCGGCCCAGTTGCTCAAGCAGATCGGCGAATCCTGGAGCAGCGGCGCGCGCGTCTTGTCGATCCAGTGGGCGAAGCCGGTGATCGATTCCCGGGTGCGGGCCTGGAAGGAGGCCAGCACGTCGGTGTGCCGCATCACGGTGTATACGCTGGCCTTGCGCTCGGCGCTGAAGGCCAGGAGGCGCTCCATGGTCACATCGCTGAGGCCGCGGGCCGGCTTGTTGGCGATGCGCAGCAGGTTCACATCGTCGTTCGGGTTCACGAAGGTCTTCAGGTACGCGAGGATGTCCTTGATCTCGCTGCGGTCGAAGAAGCTCTGGCCACCGATCAACCGGTACCGCACCCGTGCCTTGCGCAGCGCCGATTCGATGGGGCGCGACTGGATGTTCGTGCGGAAAAGGATCGCCTGCCGACCCCAGGGGATCTGCCGGGTGAGCCGGTCGTACTCGATGTTCTCGACCACCGTGCGCCCTTCGGTTTCGTCGGTGTCGAAGGCGTAGAGGGTGATCTTGCTGCCGTCGCCCTTGGCCGACCACAGGCTCTTCTCGCGGCGTCGGGTGTTCTGACGGATCACGGCATTGGCCGCCTTGAGGATCGTGTTGGTCGACCGGTAGTTCTGTTCGAGCTTGATGATCTTGACCTCGGGGTAGTGCTTCTCGAGATCCAGGATGTTGGCGATCTCGGCCCCGCGCCACCCGTAGATGGACTGGTCGTCGTCGCCCACCACGCACAGATTGCGCGATACGCCGGCCAGGTGATGGATGAGCTCGAACTGGCTGGCGTTGGTGTCCTGGTATTCGTCGACCATGACATAGCGGTACTTGCGCCGGCAGGCATCCAGAGCATCGGGATGTTCCCGGAACAGACGCAGGGTCAGGAGGATGAGGTCGTCGAAATCGACGGCATTGCAGGCGTGGAGAGCGCTCTCGTAGCGGCGGGCCACGTGTTCGGCCAGGGCT
>JBEGWF010000064.1:0-2595 GCA_041177965.1 Verrucomicrobiota bacterium
AGACCGCCGCTCCGAAGTACCTCGCCAACGAGATCCCGGCCCCGATCCCGACCAAGTCGGCTCCCGCGGCGACCACGTTGGATGCCGATGGTTACCCGGCTCTCGAGGAGGAGGGAATCAAGCCCGAGGACATCATCGAATGGCAGTTGGGACCGGTGAAACTGGTCCAGCCGCAATTCGAGTTCACGAAGTTCGGAATCAATCTCACCGGCGACCTGAAGGTGCGGATCGACGTGGGCCTGCGGATCGGATTCACCAAGGCCCAGGTGGGCTTGGGCTCCGACTTCGAGGCGAGCATTCTCGATGGTCCCGATGAGGACACATACGGCATCTCGGGCACCTTCGGTCTGTACGCCCAGGTGGATCCGATGGCCATGCTCCAGGGAGATTGGGTGAAGAGCGCGCTGACGGCCAAGGTGGGCCTGAATGGCTTCAAGCTCGATGTGGACCAGCTCCGCATGGACATCGCCCAGATCGTGACCTTCGAAGCCGAGCAGTTGGCCTTCGATCCGATGGCCTTCGGATCTTCGACGGACAGCCTGCTGTCGGTGGGCAGCGCCGATGTCACCGTAGCGGCCGCAGGGCTCCGTTTGACCGGCGGTGCCCGGAACATGGCGATCCAGGGCAATGGTTCGCTGCGCGTGGAGAAGGATTTCGCCATCCGGATGGCGCTGACGGGCGGCGGCGCCGGCGGGTTGGGTCTGCCCTCGTGGATGCCGGTGGCGATCACCAACCTCACGCTGCAATGGCGCGATCTGGTGTCCAATCCGCTGGACATGATCATCACCACGAGCGTCGAGGTCGTGGGTATCGAGGGCCTGAAGGGGGCCAAATTCAGCGGCAGTATCCAGGATCTGAAGGTCGACGTGGGCCTGCTCCTCAAGGGTCAGTTCCCGATCGTGGGCATCGGGGCCATGGGGGTGGGCATCGAAGCCGATCTTTTCGGGGGCCGGCTGGTGGGCGGCCTGATCGGTGGCATCGTGAGCATCGGCACCGACGGCCAGATGATCAGCGCGGATGCCCCGGCCGACACCGAGGTGGCCGATCGCGTGTTCTTCATCGGAATCCAGGGCGGATTCTCGATGCCCGGTGTCGGTGGCCTCTACCTCCGCTTCGCGCTGAGCGATCGGGGACCGCTCGGAGTGATGGTGACCGCCAAGGCTCCGACGGGCATCCCGATCGATCCGACCATGGTCACCGGTCTGGCCATCAACGACTTCGTCGGTGGCGTGGAGTTCTTCGCCAAGCTGCCGGAAATCACCCGGGCCGAGGATCTCCGGAACCCGAGCCTGAGCGCCAAGGCTCCGCCGGATGCCGGTACCTGGTTGGCCACGGTGCAGCGGCAGGTGATCGATCAGTACCAGAAGACCAAGGACCTGCCGGCCGGTGGCGGTCTGCTGGCCGCCTTCTCGGCCCCCATGGTCATTTCCGGTGCGGGCAAGATCTTCAGCAATTACATCCCGATCGATGTGTTCAATGGCGACGTGGAGATTCGCCTGAGTACCGACGGAAAGTTCCTCGCGATCGGAACACTGAACATCACCGGTCTGAGTGTGGCGGCGCGCCTGTATGGTGATCTGTCGCAGATCGCCAAGGGTGAGGGCAAGTTCCTGTACCTGATGACCGCTCCGGACGAGCTCAAGCTGCTCGAAGCTGGTGGCGAATTCACCTTCGGGTTCATCGACGCGAAGGGGGCCGAGATCGTGTTCACCCCGCCGCGCACGGGTTCCGGGCTGGCGTCAGCGACCTTCTCGGTGCTGCCTGCGGTCAACGTGGGAATCGACTACCCGGTCACCGGGGCGCGCGTGGATGTCGCCCAGTGGAAGGCCTCGAAGACCTTGACTCTGCGGGTTTCGAGCACCGACGGCAGCGCGCTCGACACCAAGACGCTCTCCGATGACCAAGTCGTGCTCACCCTCCGGTCGTCGCAGGGTCAGACCGTCACGCTCAGGGATCCTGTGTCCATCGCGGACGGCGTTCTGACCTACACCTTGCCGTCGGACTTCGTGTATGCGCCAGGAACCTACACTGCGGAACTGGCGGGGGGTGTGTTTGGCAATCAGGCGGGGCTGACGAACGCGCCTGCGACCTTCACGTTCGATGTCCAAGGCGCGACGGCCGTGCTGTTCCAGCCGGCGATCGATGCCGCGGAATTGGCTCTGTCTCGTTCGATCGACATCCAACTCACCGCCACTCGGGGGGCGGTGCTGGACACCGACTCCATCCTGGATGCGGCGGCCGAGGTGGGCGTGCGGATCAATGGTCAGGTGCAATGGCTGACGGGAACTCCGGAGGCCCTCGGCTCCGGGCTCTTCCGCTACCGATTGCCCGAGGGTGTCACGATCGGTGCCGGAACCCTCGAGGTGGTGCTGGTGGCCGGGTCGTTCCGCGACAATGCCGGGTATTCGAATGTCGCCTCGTCGATGACCCTGACCGTCAGAGGTGTCACCCTCGAGATGATCGGTCTGGGCAATAATGCCCTGCCGGTGGACCGCCTCAACGCCAATGGGTATTTCGACGTCCAGTTCCGGGCGACCACGGGGGCGACCCTCGTGCCGGCATCGGTGACCGATGCCGCGGCCGAGTTCACCCTTG